>CAISZN010000212.1 GCA_903889985.1 uncultured Hyphomicrobiales bacterium
AGCCTCGGGCAACTTGTTGACAAGCGTGCTCGATTTGGCTCCCCACTGGCAACCAAACGTCTGACAGAACCCACAATATGTGCAGCCAGGCCGACCCTTGTATTCTTCCGAGAGGATCGCCTTCGGTGAAACAAAGGGGTGCAGCCCCATACTCCGGGTTGCTTTATCAAAAATTGTGGCAGCCTGATCCATCCGCAATGCAGGCATCGGATAGTCGCGGGCTCGCGGAGCTTCAAAGGGATTTCCCTCAGCCTGCTTCCGCCCTTTGATATTTCCAGCCTTACCCGAGACCCCAAGGTCATATTCAGCCCGGTCATAGAATGGCTCGTAATCAGCATAGCTCACCGGCCAGTCGGTGATGTCAGATCCTTCGGGAAGGAACTTTTCGCCATAGCGTTCAATGGTAGAGCTCCGTACCCGGAAATCATCCTCGTGGTTGCGCCATGACAAGGCACCGTAATGAACGCTCCCACCTCCGGCCTGGTTGCCATAACTCATCGAATTTAAGGGAGTCGATCGCGTGCTGGCATTGGGCCGCCAAGTTACAGGCTGGGTTTTCGGGTCTGGGCGGGTATCCTGCCGCTGGAAAAAGCGAAGTTCATCAAGCGGATTGAAATCCATATTGCGCAGGCGAGGTCCGCGCTCCAGCGCCACGACTTTCATCCCAGCCTTGGCAAGTTCTGCCCCGAGGATAGCGCCCGCTGCACCGGCGCCCACGATAACAACTTCCGTCTTGAGATTTGCCATGATCAGATCTTCCGTCCGGTCTTGCTGATCGAGTGCTGCAGGCCGACTGTCGGCAACCGCGTGAATGCTTTAGTGCTTGCCATGTCCTCGGCAGAATAAGTGAGTTGCGCGCCAGGAAAGCCGACGGATCGCCAACCGGCAAAATCCTTATTGCCGCCGTAGATCGGATCACAGAACATTCCTTCGATCGTATGTGTCCGAAGGGTCTCAAAGAAATTGCGTGCTGATGGCCAGGTAAAGCCATCAGCCTTCCCTTCTTCCATTGCCGCAATGATATCATCCTGGACAGCAGGTTTCAGATAAACAAACGACTCCTTATGCGTCGCAACACAGTAAGCATCGAGCGCCGCAAGGCCTTGCCGATAAAAATATTGCTGGTCGAAGTAAGCCCCAGATAGCGCTGCATCAATATAATTGACTACATTGGCCTCCTTCGCCCCGGGTCTTGTTCCACTGGCTGGCATAAGTCGCTCTGCGATTGCCGCAACCGTTGCATAATCGTCATCGTTCAAAAAGGCCCCGTGACCGCTGGATTGGCGTACAGCCGTCTCCTGCAAAACCTCAGGCTTTGATTGACGACGCACGCGGGCCTCGGCCTCTTCAGAGAGACCCGTACCACCGACAACGCCCGCAGCTGTCGCCGCGAGAAAAGCTCGTCGCGTACCAATTGCAGAAGACTCAGAATCGTCTTGATCGCTCATGTCGCCCTCCCTCGCAGCTCTGCTCTACGGCGAGCTGGATATATCTGTTTAAGCCCTTCGCGCCCATCGTACAAACTTTTCAATTGTGAGAGGAATTCTGCTCCACCACTACCCCGAGGCAATCATTGCACCGATGAGTTCAAAACCGCATATTTATCAGACAGGCAAATGCAACCTTGAGGGAGACGCAAACCAATTAAGGCGTTTCCTGGCAATAGACCTCCCAAGTTGATCTATGTCCTTATGTAGCAGCTGGCTGTCGCCGAAACGACTTCATGAGGTTCGTCATTCGATAGACGCAGTTAGGATCCGGCAAACCCCTGAAATCGATGCTAAACGAATTTCTGCAATTGCTCGTTGATGGGTTCACTGAAAGACTTTCGCCCACCAGAAACGTTTACGGACATCATCATTCTGATATCTCAGATCGAACACGTCAATTTCAATGACGAAATAGGCAAATTCAGAAGCGCAGGAACCAACTTCTAATCCGAAACTTCCCGAACGAATAGAACAAAGTCATTAGACGGACGTTGATCATCTGCGCGGTTGTGAGGCTTTCATAAAAGCTTCAGTTCTTAACCAAAGCCATCCTCAGGATTCTCCCTTTTAACAAGAGCTGCCTATGAGTTACCCCGAAGAAACCTCATTTCGATCATATTTCAAAACTCTCGGTCAACCTTGGCTCAAACAGCCCTTTTAAAAGAGCAACTCATAGGCCTTACTCGGCAACGTTCTGTAAGCGCACATAAAAAGGTTTTCATTTGCCATACCGCTCATGAATGCCACTCCGCGGAGTGGTCAATTCGAAAGACAAGCAGCGTGCAATTCAGAAGATACTTGTTATCACGCGCCCGCCAGGCCTAAAGCCCGCGCATAGGTCACAATAGCG
>CAISZN010000213.1 GCA_903889985.1 uncultured Hyphomicrobiales bacterium
CTCGCCCAGCGTCGCTGCGACCTTCTTCACGAGGCCCGCGAGCAGGTTGACGCCAAGGCTCATGTTGCCCCAGCGCACGATGACCGCATGGCGCGCGGCGGCGTCGATCCTGGCGAAGTCATCACCCGAGAGGCCGGTGGTGCCGATCACATGGACGATGCGCGCCTGCGCGGCGAGGCCTGCCAGTTCGACCGTGCTGGCGGGCGTGGTGAAGTCGATCAGCGCATCGGCCTTGGCGATGACGGAGAGGGCATCATCGCTCAGCATCACGCCCAGCGTACCCACACCGGCGAGCGTGCCGGCTTCCTGCCCGAGGGCGGAGGATCCCGGACGCTCCAGCGCGCCCGACACAACCGCGCCCGGCGTGGCGGTGACGGTCTGCACGAGCATGCGACCCATGCGCCCGGCGGCTCCGGCAATGACGATCTTCATCTCACTCATGGGGCGCTCCCGCAGATATCTCGCGCAGGGTCTAGCAGGACCCTGCGCGCCCTCCAAGTTGGACTGCGCGTCGCCCTGCCTCAGCCGATATGGGCCCGGAAGAGCTCCAGGGTCCGCGTCTTTGCAATGGCAGCAGCCTCGGGCGTGTTGCCGTCGAAGCCGTGGCCGGCGTCATAGAGATAGTTTGGCACCTCCGGCCGGGAGGCCCTGATCTTCTCCACGTCAGAGACGGGGATCAGCCGGTCCTTGCTGCCAAAATGCAGGATCACCGGGCAGGCGGGCGCGGGCTCCACAAAGTCCACCACGTCCTTGCCGTAGTAGGAGGAGGCGGCGGCAAAGGTCAGGCGCTGGGCCGCGATCCACGCCACCGATCCACCAACGCAGAAGCCGATGATGCCGACCTTGCCCGCGCTTGCCACATGTCGGCGCGCGGCCTCCACATCGGCCATCACCTTGTCCCAGCCAAGGCCAGCCCGCAGCACCTGCGCGGCAGCGCTGCCTTCCGGAGTGTGCTCGAAGACCGCCTCGCGCTGCTGGCGGTCATAGAGCGCCGGCGCAATGGAGACATAGCCTTCGTCCGCATAGGACCTGCAGACGCGCTTGAGATAGTCGTTCACCCCGTAGGCGCTCTGGATGACCACCAGTCCGCCGCGCACTGTGCTTGCGGGCCGTTCCACAAAGGCGGACAGCCGATGGCCGTCTGCCGCGTCCAGTGTCACCCAATCGCCCATCACATCCTCCCCCTCACGACGGCGGCACGAGGCCGCGGGCGCGCTCGACCACGCTCTGCGGCATGGCATAGATCTTTGCGATCACCGCCGCCAGATCCTCATGGCCCATGGGATCGAGCACCAGCTTGTTCTTCTCCAGCAGGGCGATGAACTGCGGATCCTTCATGGTCTGCTGGAAGGCCTTGCGCAGCGCCTCGAGACGGTCTGCCGGCACACCCGGCCCGACGAAGGAGGGATAGCCCAGCGCGATTGGCGAGAAGATGAGTTCCATCACCTGCCTGTCCTCGGGGGTCTTGGCAAAATCGAGCGCGAGCGGTGCATCCACATCGGCGACCTTGTCGAGGTCGATCTGGGTGAGGACGACGACCTTGCCCTCCTTCCACCATTGGGCAGAGCGATCGCTGCGCAGGGAGCCGAGCGTCCAGATCTTGCCCTGTGCCTCGCCGCGCTGCATGGCGAGGTCGACCTCGGTGCCGCTCTTGTAGCCGGGCACGACCTTGAACTTCGTGCCGATCAGCTGGTTCATCACCATGGGAAACAGGCCCGTGTCGGTGCCAAGCGAGGTGGCGCCAAACACCACTTCCTCGCGCATGGCATCCTTGAGCGTGCGCACCTTGGTGGCCTCGCTCCAGATTGTCGCGACGGTGGGTTCGCGCGAGGGGCTGCCGATCCATTGCAGCCTGCGCGGATCAAAATCGGCGCCTGGATTTTTCAGGAGCGGCGCGCGCATCACGCCGCGCGTGACGAAGCCCACCGCCGTTCCATCCTGCGGCCCGACGGACTGGATGTAGGTCACGGCCTTGTAGCCGCCGGCACCGGGCATGTTGCGCAGGATGATGGCGGGATGACCGGGAATATATTTCGGCATGAACTCGGCCAGCGCCTGCGGATAGGCTGTCAGCGCACCGGCACTCTCGCCCGTGCCGATGTAGAAGCTGATCACCTTGCCGCGATAGAACTCCTCGACCGGATCGGCACTGGCCGCATCTGCGAGGCCCGCAGCAGTTGCGACCAAAGCAGGAATGAGGCGCGCGAGGCGCCAGCCGTTCCACATGCATCCTCCCTGCGGCCGGCGGTCTGCAGGCTGTGCCCCGCGCCGGTCCACATGAAAAAGACGCCCTTTCGGGCGTCTTCGTCAAGCAGGCTCGCATGTGTGCTCTACGCCGAAGGCCCCTCATCCTCACCTTCTCCCCGCACGCGGGGAGAAGGAGGCGGAAGCATCGCGTCTCTGTCGTTGAAATTCGTCACGCATCAGCGTGCGCTGCTCCCTCTCCCGCTTGCGGGAGAGGGTTGGGGTGAGGGCCTGGGGCATAGGGCGCGCGCGCGGCAGGGTCCGTGCGGTCCATGGGGCGCGTTACGCCGCGTCGGCAAGCACGTCGAGGCCGCGCAGCGCCGGCATGACGTCGCTGGCGAAGAGGCTGACGGAGCGCTGCAGCTCAGCCAGTGTC
>CAISZN010000214.1 GCA_903889985.1 uncultured Hyphomicrobiales bacterium
CCGACGATCAGCAGGGTGACCAGATTGGCCGCAGTGACCGGCCAACTGCCGATCAGGATGCCATAGACCAGCCAGAGGGCGATGCCGACCGTGAAGGCCCCCTGAGAGGCCAGCGAAATCGACCGAGTGTCGCGGGTTCGCAGGATCCGGAGTGCCTGCGGCACCCAGCACAGGGTCGTCACCGTGGCCGCGCAGCCGCCTATCAGTTCAATCTGCCAGCTCGTCATCCAAGGCCCCCAATCTGGCCTGTTCTAACCTGAGCGATGCCGGGAACAAATGGCCGTGAGGCCCTCAGGCAACGGAAGCCCTCGGGCCCCCAACACGGGCGACCCGACGCAATCTTGACCATGGAATTGAAGGAGAGCCCGGCCTCTCATCGGAGGGCCGGGCCATTTTGCCCGGCAATCGGAAAGGGGGTGTCGCGAATGAAGCTTCGAATGCTGAAGCTTGAGGTCAGATTGTGGGTCCTACGCCTAATCCTGATTATCAAGTGAGGCACGGGGCTGGGCCAAGAGCCCGGCTCCGAACGAAGCGGAGGGCGCGACACCCCCTAACCATCTGAAGATTAGCACCAGTCAAACCGTCTGTGTATGGCCGTTTTGGGCACATCTTACGCCGGGCCAGGGTCCCCAGGCCTATCATCGGCCGGTGACGAAGGTCCCAATCCGCAGCTTCTAATGTGGCGTGCAGTCCCTATATTCGCGTCATGGCCAAGACTCCGAAATCCCCCTCGCGTCCGACCCGCGCCAAGGCGTCCCGTCCCGATGTCCAGCCGCTCGATGAGCATCTGGCGGCCCTGCTGAATCCGGCCCTGAATGACCGGCGCTCCGGTTTCGGGGAAGCCCCGCAGGCCGGCTTCGACTCAGGCGAGGTGACGAGCCTCGACCCCAAACTCGCCAGGGCCTTAGGCCAGCCCGAGAAAGCGCGGCCCGGGATTGTCGGGAAAAAGGGCCGGGCTTCTCCGCCTGATCGTGAAGCCCGGAATTTTGACCGCGACGCGCCCACCGGGGCTGCCGCGACTGTCGACTCCCTCAAGGAATTGCTGGAGCTGGGCGACCCCAATCTGCGCGAAAAGCAGGCCTGGGTGCCGCATCGCCCCGAGCGCCCGGAAAAGTCCGAGGGCGGGCGCAGGTTCCACCTGGTGTCCGAGTATGAGCCCAAGGGCGACCAGCCCCGGGCCATCGAGGAACTTGTGTCGGGCATCGAGGCGCATGAGCGCGATCAGGTGCTGCTGGGCGTCACCGGCTCGGGCAAGACCTTCACCATGGCGCAGGTGATTTCGCGCACCAATCGGCCGGCGCTCATTCTCGCGCCGAACAAGACGCTTGCTGCTCAGCTCTATGGGGAGTTCAAGAGCTTCTTTCCCGACAATGCGGTCGAATATTTCGTCAGCTATTACGACTACTACCAGCCCGAAGCCTATGTGCCGCGCTCGGACACCTATATCGAGAAGGAAAGCTCGATCAACGAACAGATCGACCGCATGCGGCATTCGGCGACGCGGGCGCTGCTCGAGCGCGACGACGTCATCATCGTGGCTTCCGTGTCCTGCATCTACGGCATCGGTTCGGTCGAGACCTATTCGGCGATGACGTTTTCGATCAAGCGCGGCGCG
>CAISZN010000215.1 GCA_903889985.1 uncultured Hyphomicrobiales bacterium
GCATCGATTTTCTGCGCAAGGACCGGCTGACCATTCCCGATCTCGCCGTCGTCGTGCCCGCAATCTTCAATTCGGATCTCGTGCGCAAGAATGCCACGCCGCAGGACCCCTGGGGCCTCGAATATACCAAGATGAATACGTCAGGCTCCGGCGCCTATCGGGTAACGAAATGGACCTCCGGCACGGAAGTCATCCTTGAGCGCAACGACGACTGGAAGCTCGGGCCACAGCCCAAGGTCAAGCGCGTCATCTGGCGCATGGTGCCCTCAGCGGGCAACCGGCGCGCGCTGCTTGAGCGTGGTGATGCGGACATCTCCTATGACCTGCCCTCGAAGGACTTCGTCGAGCTGAAGGACAGCGGCAAGCTCAACATCATCTCGACGCCCTTCTCGAACGGCATCCAGTACCTGGGCATGAATGTCACCAAGCCGCCCTTCGACAACATCAAGGTGCGACAGGCCGTGGCCTATGCCGTGCCTTACCAGAAAATCGTCGACGCCGTGCTGTTTGGCCTCGGCAAGCCCATGTATGGCGCACCTGCCGGCACGCCGACACAGGTGGCATGGCCGCAGCCCACCGGCTACACGACCGATCTCGCCAAGGCACGCGCACTGCTGGCGGAAGCTGGCTATCCCAATGGTTTCGAGACGACGCTGTCCTTCGACCTGGGGTTTGCCGGCATCAATGAACCGCTCTGCGTGCTGGTGCAGGAAAGCCTCGGGCAGATCGGCATCAGGACCACCATCAACAAGGTGCCCGGTGCCAATTGGCGCACCGAACTGAACAAGAAAGAGCTGCCGCTCTATACCAACGTGTTCTCCGGCTGGCTCGACTATCCGGAGTATTTCTTCTTCTGGTGCTACCACGGCGCGAATTCCGTGTTCAATACCATGAGCTACCAGTCTCCGGCGATGGACAAGCTGATCGATGCCTCGCGTGCAGCAGCGGCGATCGGCGACAAGGCCACCTATGACCAGAGCGTCAAGGGCTTTGTCGATCTGGCCTTCTCGGATGTTCCACGCATCCCGCTGTTCCAGCCCTATTCGACCATCGCCATGCAGAAGAACGTGTCTGGATATCAGTACTGGTTCCACCGGCGGCTGGATTATCGCGCCTTCGTCAAGGCGTAACAACTCGAAGCGGGAGATGACAGATGCTCAAGGTCTTCATCGATCGCCTGCTGACAACGATCCCGGCCTTGATCGGGGTCGTTGTCGTCTCCTTCCTTCTGACCCGCGTGCTGCCGGGCGACACGGCCGCCTATTTCGCTGGTCCCGCCGCCACCAAGGAGGCCGTCGAGCAGGTGCGACAGAAGCTCGGCCTCGATAAGCCGGTGCCGGAGCAATTCGTCCGCTACGTCAAGGATCTCTCGGCTGGCGATCTTGGCAAGTCGCTGACGACCGGCCAGCCAGTCCTCGCCGATCTCAAGGCGCGCCTGCCAGCCTCGGCGGAACTCACGCTCTTTGGCCTGATCCTCTCGCTCATCATTGCGGTGCCGCTTGGCATCATTGCGGCGGTGCGACAGGGATCGTGGATCGATCATATCTGCCGTGCGGTGGCGACCGCAGGTGTATCGCTCCCCGTCTTCTTCAGCGGACTGCTGCTCGTCTATGTGTTCTATTTCATATTGCAGTGGTCACCGGCCCCTCTGGGAAGGCTCGATGTCTTTGCCAGCGCGCCTGATCAGGTCACGGGTTTCTACCTCCTGGATTCGCTGATTGCGCTCGACATGGAGACTTTTCGCGCCTCATTGGCCCAGTTGATCCTGCCCGGCGTGACCCTTGCGATCTTTGCGCTGGCACCCATTGCACGCATCACGCGCGCATCCATGCTGGCAGCCCTCTCGGCGGAATTCGTCCGCACGGCCAAAGCCTCAGGTCTCTCGCCGCGCCGGGTCATCATGACCTACGCCTTCCGCAATGCGATGCTGCCGGTTGTCACCACGCTCGGCATGGTCTTTTCCTTCCTGCTCGGCGCCAATGTGCTCGTCGAAAAGGTCTTCGCCTGGCCTGGTGTCGGCTCCTACGCAGTTGAAGCGCTGATCGCATCCGACTTCGCGCCCGTGCAGGGCTTCGTGCTCACCATGGCGATCCTCTACATCGTTCTCAATCTGATGATCGACATGACCTACCGGCTCATCGATCCTCGCATTCGGAGTGGCGCATGACCGAGGCTTCCGTCAGCGCCGCGCCGGCGCGCCCCTCCACCGGCCTGCGGGCAACCCTGGCGCATGCGCGCTATGTGATCAGCGACAATCCCGTCACGGCCATTTCCTTTGGTCTCTTCGCGCTCTTTCTGCTCGCCGCCATCTTCGGCCCGCTGGTTGTTCCCCATGAGCCCCTGTCGAGCGACACAGCATCGGCGCTGAAACCGCCATCCGCACGGCACTGGTTTGGAACGGACCAAC
>CAISZN010000216.1 GCA_903889985.1 uncultured Hyphomicrobiales bacterium
CGATATCCATCCGCAGTACCATTTGATCAAGGTCGTCCTGACCGATGGCACGGAATACATGACCCGCTCCTGCTACGGCAAGGCTGGCGACAAGCTGAACCTCGACATCGACCCCAAGACCCACCCGGCCTGGACCGGTGGCACCCAGCAGCTGCTGGATCGTGGCGGCCGCCTGTCGCGCTTCACCTCGCGCTTCGGCAATATCGGCGCGAAGAAATAAGGCAATCTCCTGCCAAGTAAAAAACCCCGGCCTTGTGGCCGGGGTTTTTTCGTTTCTCACAGGCACGTCAAAGGCTTAAAGGGCGCCGGCCAAGCCGGCGCAAAGCCCGAACTCAACGGCCGCCGAAGGCGCTGCGCAGCAGGTCGAGCTGGGACTCGATGGCGGCTGGACGGGACGGCTCGACCGTGAGGTCTTTGGGGCGATAGAGCAATTCGTCGAGGTGCATGACGCGGGCTTGCAGGCGCAGGGACTGCAGGGAGAGATCGCGCATCTGTTCGGGAAGGCGCGAGAAGGTCTCACGGTCCGTCGCCAGGTCCTGGCGGGATAGCTTGACCCTGTTCTTCTCGGCAGCGGCCTGGGACTGGGTCATTTCGCCCTCGTTGACCGCGCGCTGCAGCAGCAGCCAGGAGGCCAGCTGCATGAGGCGGGTCGTCAGGCGCATGCTCTCGGAGGCATAGGCCAGCGCATCGAGGCGCGGGAGGGACTTGGCGTGAACACGGCCGGGGCCATCGAGATAGGCAGCCGAGGCCTCGACGAGGGCCATGCCTTCCTTGAACAGGGCCTTGAAGGCCTCCGAGCCTGCGAGCTTCTGCCCGAAGGAAACGGTATTGCGATCGAACTCTTGTGAACTCGAAGTAATCGACATGGCCTCTACTCGCCTTCCGCCTGTCCCTGCCCGGTGTTTCGCCCCGGGACATTCCGACAATCTGACGAAGAATGAGCAATCCTAGCGCCAAACTCAGCGCCCGTGTCATTAACCTTCCGTCAAGGTTAATGGATCCCTGAGCCGATCGAAGAATCTTGAAATGGCTGTTTTGGGAGGTTTGAGGACTAAACGCCTGAAAAAAGCCGCCCTGAAGAGGGCGGCTGGAAGTTCTTTAACAGGGAGGCCTCAAACAAAGTGGACAGGAGCCACTCGAAGTCCTGACGGATCAGGACCTGCGCTATTCATAGCTTGGAAGCCCTAATTCCAAGTTAACCCTAAACTGGTGTGCCGAAAGCAGACAGGCAAAGGCCCTGTCCCGATCAGGGACAGGCCACCTGCACGGCCCCGGGAAGCCTTATTCCTTGACCCTGAGGTCCTTGAGCTTGGCGAAAACGGAGTCGACGTCGAGATCGTCCTCTTCCTCGCGCGCAGCGGGCTTGGCAATCGAGCCGAAGACGTCCTCGTGGCTGAGGATCCCATTGGGCTGCGGCCCGGTGGTGATCTCCGCCGACAGCAGTGTCGCGCTCGGCTCCTCGGCGGTCTGCGGACGATCCTTGTTGGCGCGCCCCACTTCCATGTCGAGATCGAGCTGGGAGCACAGACCCAGGGTCACCGGATCGAGCGGGCTCAGGTTGGGCGAGTTCCAGTGGGTGCGCTCGCGGATCGCCTGAAGAGTCGTCTTGGTCGTGCCCACGAGACGCATGACCTGCGCGTCCTTGAGCTCCGGATGGTTGCGCAGCAGCCAGAGGATCGCATTCGGGCGGTCCTGGCGGCGTGACAGGGGCGTATAGCGCGGGCCACGCTGCTTCTTCATCTCCGGAAGGCGAACCTTTGCGACCGCAAGCGAGAGGCGCCGCTCGGCATTGGCCTCACCCTTGGCAATTTCCTCACGGGTCAGCTGGCCAGAGGTAATCGGGTCGTGACCCTTGATCCCTGCCGCGACCTCGCCATCCGCAATACCCTTCACCTCGAGCGGGTGCAGTTTGCAGAATTCGGCGATCTGGTCGAACGTGAGCGACGTGTTCTCCACGAGCCACACGGCGGTTGCCTTGGGCATCAACGGGGCGTTGCTCATAATCATCTCCTCTTCAGGTCCGTCAGGGCGGAACTGCGAACATGCGTCATCAGGCTCCGGCCCGGCCGAGGCGTAGCCTCAAATCAGTCATCCATGACGGGAATGGCCGGAATATAAGCGCGAACGGATCGCGGCGCAATGGCAGAGCGCCTCAGGACCCATTCCGGTCGAGGTTTCCATCGCTTGACGCTGTCGCCCCCATGCCCGAGAGTTCTCCCCAAGGCTGCACCATAGCGGCCAGGACCGGGAGTGAAACGTGCCGATTCGCCAAGCCTCTGTGGCTTTGTTGGCAGCCCTTGCGACCTTCCTTGCGGCGCCCGCCCGGGCGGACCCCGTGGCTGATTTCTACCGCGGCAAGAGCATCAATCTCGTGATCGGGATCAATGTGGGCGGTTCCTACGACATTCAGGCGAGACTGCTGGCGAGGTACCTGACCAACCATATCCCCGGCAATCCGGTCATCGTGCCCCAGAACATGGTTGGAGCGGGCGGGCTCACCATGGCGAACTGGCTGGCCTCGCTGGCCCCGCGCGACGGCACGGCCATGGGCATGGTGCCCAATACGCTGGTCCCCTTCCAGGCGGTCAGCGCCCCCGGCGTGAAATTCAATGCGGAGAAATTCGGCTGGATCGGCACCATGGAGACCCCGGCCGACCTCATCGTGCTGCGCACCTCGACCGGCATTCTGACCGCCGAGCAAGCACGCGGCAGGGACCTCACCATCGCCGCCAGCGCCAAGGGCGCCATCACCTACATCATCCCGGAAATGCTCAACCAGTTTGCCGGCATGAAGTTCAGGATCGTCACCGGCTATCAGGGCAGCGCCAACATGGCGCTGGCGCTCGACCGGGCAGAGGTGGATGCCAACGTCAATTCATGGCCCTCGCTGGGTGCTGCCAAGCCCGAATGGTTCCGCGACAACGTCGTCTCGATCCTCGCCCATTCCGGCTCGAACAATCCGGACCTGAAGAACTTGCCGACGATTCAGTCGCTGGCCCCGAAGGAGGATGACCGCAAGGTGATGGACCTCGTCCTGTCCGGCGACCGGCTCGGACGTCCCCTCGCCTTTCCCCCAGACGTGCCGCAGGAGCGCCTTGACGCCCTGCGACGCGCCTTCGATGCGGTGGTGAAGGATCCCGCCTTCCGTGAGGAAGCCATCAAGCTCGGCTACGACATCGAGCCCGTTGGTGGCGAAAAACTGCAAGCCGAGGTGACACAGATCCTCTCAGCCCCCGCCAGCATCAAGGAACGGGCACGCCCGATCATTTCGCCATGACATGCGCGGGAGGATGACATGAACCTGAAGCTACAAGGCAAGCGTGTCCTGATCACCGGCGCATCCAAGGGCATCGGCCGCGCCGTCGCCGAAGCCTTCGCGCAGGAAGGCTGCGCCCTGCACCTGGCGGCGCGCACCCGCACTGATCTCGAGGATGTGGCCGCAGAAATTCATAGCGCCCATGACGTACCCATCACGATCCATGCGCGCGATCTCTCGAAGCTTGAAGAGATCGAGGCACTCGATGCGGACTGCGGCGACATCGACATTCTCGTCAACAATGCCGGCGACATTCCGACCGGCACGCTGCACCAGCTCGATTCCGCCGCATGGCGGCGTGGCTGGGAGCTGAAGGTCTTCGGCTTCATCGACCTGACACGGCTTGTGACCAAGCGCATGTATGCGCGCAGGAGTGGGGTCATCCTCAACATCATCGGCCTCGCAGCTGAAATGCCAACGCCCCACTACATCGCTGGCTGCACCGGCAATGCGGCGCTCAATGCCTTCAGCGACTGCCTTGCCGGCGAGGCCATTCGTCATGGCGTGCGCGTCATCGCCATCAATCCGGGCCCCATCATGTCGGACAGGCACAAGGCTCATGTGATCGAGCGCGCGGAACAGGTGCTCGGCGACGGCACCCGCTATCTCGAACTCGAAGCCAATTATCCAGCGGGCCGTTCGGGCTACGTGGAGGAAGTCGCCCATTCAGTGGTCTTCCTTGCCTCCGAACGGGCTGCCCACATCAACGGCGCATCCCTGCGCATCGACGCGGGGCTGAAAATCATGCCCCGCCGCCCCTGACACTGGAGTTCAGAATGCCGCATAAGCCCGGTTCAGCCGCCCTTCGCCACATCACGGTCCTCGACCTGACCCACGTCCGCGCGGGTCCTGTCTGCGTGCGACAGCTCGCCGACTGGGGCGCCAATGTCTGGCGCGTCGAGCGCGTCGGCAATCCGGCAGATTTCGCGGGCCGTCACGACGCGGACTTCCAGCACAAGCACCGCAACAAGCGCGCCGTGGCGCTCGACCTCAAGTCTGCAGAAGGCCGCGCGGTCCTCTACAAGATGGTCGAGAAAGCGGATGTGATCGTCGAGAACTATCGCCCCGACGTGAAGCAGCGCCTCGGCATCGACTATGACACCCTGCACAAGATCAACCCGCGCCTGATCTATTGCAGCATCTCGGCCTTCGGACAGGACGGCCCCTACAAGGACCGCCCCGGCGTCGACCAGATCATCCAGGGGCTCGGCGGCTTCATGTCGATCACGGGCGAGCCGGGCCGCGGGCCCATGCGTGCCGGCATCCCGCTGTCGGATATTTCAGCAGGCCTTTTTGCCAGCATCGGCGTCCTGACCGCACTGGTCGAACGCAGCGTCTCGGGCGAAGGCCAATGGGTGCAGACATCGCTTCTCGAGTCGCAGATCTTCATGCTCGACCTGCAGGCGATCCGCTATCTCGTGGATGGCGTCGTGCCCAAGCAGGTCGGCAATGAACATCCTACCGGCGTGCCGACCAATGCCTATCGCACCAAGGACGGCTACATCAACATCGCGCCGACACCACCCATGTGGGACCGCCTGTGCCGCGCCATCGACCGGGAGGATCTGATCAGCCACCCGGACTATGACGACAAGAACAAGCGCCGCGCCAAGCGCAAGGAGATCAACGCCATGATCGAGGCCATCACGTCGCAGATGGACACAAAGTCGCTGCTCGCAAAGCTCGATGCGGCCGATGTTCCCGCTGGCGTGATCTACACGATCGAGGAAACCTTCGCCGATCCGCAGGTCCAGCATCTGGAGATGGTACAGACCGTTCAGTCACCGAAGCTTGGCGAACTTCGCCTCATGCGCCAGCCGATCCAGATGTCGCGCACTCCCCAGAAGCTCACCACACCCACGCCGGAATTCGGCGAACATACGGACGAGATTCTGACGGAGGTTGGCTTCAGCGCGGACGAGATTACCCGCCTGCGCGAAACCGGCGCGGTGGAGTGAGGCAAGACCCTGGACGCAGGCAGCATTGAACCGTGGACCTCATTCCACGGTCATCACGATCTTGCCGATATGCTGCGAGCTCTCAAGCCGCGCATGGGCCTTGGGTGCATCGACCAGCTTGAAGGTCGAGTCGATCACCGGCTTGATCTTGCCCGCCTCGATCAGCGGCCACACCTTCAGGCGCAGGTTGGTGGCAATGGCCCCTTTCTGCGCAACGCTTCGCGGCCGCAGGGCCGCCGCCATATGGGTGATGCGCCGACCTGACATGTATTTCAGGTCGACCTTTGTGCCCTGCAGGAAGGCGATCTGGGCCACGCGCGCATCCATCGCCGCACATTTGTGGTTGCGCTCAACATAGGGGCCACCGACCATGTCGAGGATCACATCCGCGCCGTGGTCACGGGTCATCTTGCGGACCTCTTCCACGAAATCATGTGTCTTGTAGTTGATGGCAAAATCCGCTCCGAGCTGGCGGCAGGCCTCGCATTTTTCATCCGACCCGGCCGTCACGATCACATGCGCGCCGAAGGCCTTGCCCAGCATGATCGCCGTCGTGCCAATGCCCGATGAACCGCCATGCACCAGCAGCCATTCGCCCGGTTGCAGCTCGCAGCGATCGAAAACATTCGACCAAACCGTGAAGAAGGTCTCCGGCAGCGCTGCCGCTTCGATGGCACTCAGGGACTTCGGCTGCGGCAGGGCATGGCTCTCGTGGACCTTGCAATATTGCGCATAGCCGCCGCCATGGCTGAGCGCGCAGACCCTGTCGCCGAGCTTCCACATGCTGGCGCCCTCGCCGAGCGCGACCACTTCGCCCGCGACCTCGAGTCCCGGCAGGTCCGAGGCATCCTTGGGCGGCGGATATTTGCCTTCGCGCTGGGACACATCCGGGCGATTGACGCCGGCCGCCGCGACCTTGATGAGGATTTCGCCTGGCCCAAGCTTTGGCAGGGGACGCGTCACCGGCACCAGAACCTCCGGTCCACCGGGCTTGTCGATGGCGATGGCCGTCATGGTGGCTGGCAAGGTCATGGGTGTCCTCCGGTGTCTGATGGAAGACAGTTAAATGCCCGCGGCCCAGCCCGCAATGGATCGATGACAGGCGGCGAGCCTCGTTGTAGCCTTTCACCGACTGTGAGAGGAGGCACTGATGGCACTGTTCGACGAGACCGATCCCTTCGGCAAGCCACCCAAGGCACCCACCCAGCATGAGATCGGCCAGCTGCTGGACAGTCTTTCAGTGCACGAACTCGAAGAACGCATCGACATCCTGCGTGCTGAGATCACGCGCCTGGAAGAGATGAAAGTGAAAAAGCAGGCGAGCCGCCAGGCGGCCGACGCTTTCTTCAAGAGCTGAGGACAGACAGGACCGCGCGACAGGAGCCGCGCAACGATCAGACGCCCTTCGCTTTCAGCGCATCACCGATCTCATCGAGAATTGCCGGATCGTCGATGGTTGCTGGAACACTCCATTCGTCGTGATCGGCGATCTTCTTCATCGTGCCACGCAGGATCTTGCCTGAGCGCGTCTTGGGCAGGCGCGCAACAGTGATGGCGATCTTGAATGCCGCCACGGGCCCGATCTTGTCGCGCACCAGACCGACGAGTTCCTTCTCGATGTCGAGGGGCGAGCGGGTGACACCGCTCTTCAGCACCACGAAGCCGCAGGGCTGCTCGCCCTTGAGCGCATCCTTGATGCCGATGACCGCGCATTCGGCCACATCCTTGTGGGAGGCCAGCACTTCTTCCATGCCACCCGTCGACAGGCGATGGCCGGCCACGTTGATGATGTCATCGGTGCGGCCCATGATGTAGAGATAGCCATCCTCATCCTTGAAGCCCGCATCAGCCGTCTTGTAGTAGCCGGGGAATTCGGAGAGGTAGCTCTCGACCATGCGCCCGTCGTTCTGCCAGAGCGTTGGCAGGCAGCCCGGCGGCAGCGGCAGCTTGATGACGATGGAGCCCATCTTCCCATCGGGAATGGGATTGGCGGCTTCATCGACAATCTGCACGTCATAGCCCGGCATCGGCACGGTGGGAGAGCCGTGTTTCACAGGCAATTGGCCAAGGCCAACCGGATTGCCGACGATGCACCAGCCGGTTTCCGTCTGCCACCAGTGATCGATCACAGGCACGCCAAGAATCTGCTCGGCCCATTGCACCGTATCGGGATCAGCCCTTTCTCCAGCAAGGAAGAGCGTGCGCAGGCTCGACGTCGAATGCTTCTTCAGGAACTCGGCGTTGGGATCTTCCTTCTTGATGGCGCGGAAGGCCGTCGGCGCGGTGAAGAGCGCGCGCGCCTGATGCTCTTCGATGACACGCCAGAAAGCGCCGGCATCGGGCGTGCCGACGGGCTTGCCCTCATAGACGATGGTCGTCGCGCCATGCAGCAGCGGGCCATAGACGATGTAGCTGTGGCCAACGACCCAGCCCACGTCCGACGCTGACCAGAAGACCTCGCCAGGATCGATCCCATAGAGCGCCTTCATGGACCACTTCAGGGCAACCATGTAACCGCCATTGTCGCGCACAACGCCCTTGGGCACGCCGGTCGTGCCCGAGGTGTAGAGAATGTAGAGCGGATCGGTTGCCTTCAGCGGCACGCACTCGGCCTTGCGACCGGCAGAGCGCGTTTTCGCCATGACGTCCGCCCAGTCGTGATCACGGCCCGCCATCATGCTGGCGGCTAGCTGCGAGCGCTGCAGCAGCACCACGGACAGCGGCTTGGATGAGGCCATCTCGATTGCCTGATCAAGCAGCGGCTTGTAGGGCACGATGCGACCCGGCTCGATACCGCAGGAAGCGGTCAGGATCAGTTTCGGCGTGGCATCGTCGATGCGGGTCGCAAGCTCCTTCGCAGCAAAACCACCGAACACCACCGAGTGGATGGCGCCGATGCGCGCGCAGGCCAGCATGGCAAAGAGCGCTTCCGGGATCATCGGCATATAGACGATGACGCGATCGCCCTTGCTCACACCAAGACCCTGCAGAACCGCAGCCAGCGTGCTGACTTCATCGAGCAGTGCATCGTAGGTGTAGGTGCGCTTGGTCTGGGTGACGGGGCTGTCATAGATGATGGCGTTCTGCTCGCCGCGCCCGCCCTTCACGTGACGGTCGACGGCGTTCCAGCAGGTGTTGCAGACCGCATCCGGGAACCAGTGGCCATAGGTGCCGGCACTGGGATCGAAGATCTTCCTGGGCGCCTCGATCCAGTCGATCTCGCGGGCAGCCTCAGCCCAGAACGCCTCCGGGTCCTTTTTCCAGGCCGCATAAATCTCGCGATAGCCCGCCATCTCAGCCTCCGAAGCGCAGTCCTCTGTCCCCCGAGGTTGTGCGGCGGCGGGGCCACGGAAACAACCGGGCAAGCATCATCTCTTAGGCGAATAACGGCATTGAACCTTGGGATGAGCTGGACGGTATCTGGGACAGATCTGCATCCGAATATGAGGAAGCGTTCCCTCTCCTGCTGGCGGGAGAGGGACAGGGTGAGGGCGCAGCGGTTCTCAACGCGGCCAAGATTGAAGCGCAGCACATCCCCGTCCCGCCCAAGGTGACATTCGCGTTGCGGCATCGCACATTGCGGCATGATCACTGATTGGCATTTTTATCTTCTCGCGATTCCCGCCGTCATGGCCAATGGCATGGGTAAGGGCGGCTTCTCCGGCATGGGCTCCCTCTCCCTGCCGCTCATGTCCCTTGTGGTGTCCCCCATCCAGGCCGTGGCGATCACCCTGCCAATCCTGATGAGCCAGGACGTCATCAGCATCTGGGCCTACCGGCGCAGCTTCGACAGGCGCACGGTCGTGATGGCCCTGCCAGGCCTCATGGCTGGAATTGTGCTGGGCACCCTTCTCGCGACCAAGGTCACCAACGAGGCCGTCCAGCTGCTCGTCGGGCTGATCGCAGCGTGTTTCTCGGCCCTGTCGAGCATGAGCGCGAAAAAGGGCGAGGCGCCAGTCATTCCCTCCCGGGGGAAAATCGCTTTCTGGAGCACCATCGGGGGTTTCACGAGCTTTGTCGCCAATGCGGGTGCGCCCCCCATGCAGGTCTGGATCATGCCCCAGCAGCTCAAGCCCGCTGCCTATGCGGGCAGCATGTCGGTCATGTTCGGGATCGTGAACTGGGTGAAGTTCCTGATCTTCATTTCCCTCGGGCAGGTGACGACACCCAACCTGTCGACATCGCTCGCTCTGATGCCGGTCGCCGTGGCCTCGACCTTTGCCGGAGTCTGGCTCGTCAAGCATATGTCGGGAGCCAAGTTCTACCCGATCGTCCGGATCATGACCTTCCTCGTGGGCATCAAGCTGATCTGGGACGGCGCGACCGGCATCTGGGGGCACCCTTAAGCCCTTCTTAGCGGACCATCTGCCAGAGTCCTGGAAGCTTTTCGGGAGTCTGCCATGCTTTCTGCCCTGCGCCAGGCGGGCTTCATCACGCCAGAGAGGATCAAGGCCTATAGCCTGATGCTGCTCGTGGGCTATCTGCTGGGCACGCTCGGCTGGTTCGCCACCGCCCATGGCCTGCTCGACTGGCAAGACCGTCCGCTCGGCACTGATTTCGCGCAGGTCTGGGTGGCTGGCGGCGAGGTGTTGTCGGGCCATCCCGACATGCCCTTCGATCCGGTCGCCCACCTGGAGCGCCAACGCGAGACCTTCGGCAGCAGCACAGCGGTCTTCACCTGGGGCTATCCGCCCTATTTCCTGGCGGTCGCCGCTGGCCTTGCCCTGCTGCCCTATCTCGCTGCCCTCCTGCTCTGGCAGGGCGCCACGCTGGTGCTCTACCTGCGCGCCAGCCGGGCCTGGCTACCGGACGCGCGGGCCATTCTGCCAATCCTCGCCTTCCCGGCCGTCTATGTGAACTTCGGTCATGGGCAGACGGGCTTCCTTGCAGCAGCGCTTCTGGGAGGCGGCCTCTTCCTGCTGGAGCGACGCCCCTATCTGGCAGGTGCTCTGTTCGGTTTGCTGGCCTTCAAGCCTCAGCTTGGGCTGATGATACCCGTCGCCCTGCTGGCGGGCGGCTATTGGCGCGCCATCCTGGGCGCGACCGCAGCCGTTCTTGTCATGACGCTGGCCTCATGGTTTGCCTTCGGAACCGAAACCTTCCTGGCCTTCTTCGACAGCCTCGCCTATTCGCGCATCAACGGTTTGGAATACAGCAACACAGGCTTCTTCAAGATGCAGAGCCTGTTTGCTGCGATTCGCCTCATCGGCGGCAATGTTCCCCTTGCCTATGCGGCCCACATGACGCTGGTCGTGGTCATCTCCGGCGGCCTTGCAGTGCTTTGGCATGGACGTCACGACATGCGGCTGAAGGCGGCGGGCCTGCTCGTGACGTCTCTCCTGGCGACCCCCTACGGCTTCGACTACGATCTTGTCCTGCTGGGCCCGGCGCTTGCGGCGATGGTTTCACTTGGGCTCGAACAGGGCTTCCGCCCCTTTGAGAAAAGCCTGCTTCTGGCAGCCTGGGCCATGCCTCTGGTCGCACGCACCATGGCGATGACCACGCTGGTTCCGCTCGGCCTCTTCGCCCTGCTGGGCTTTTTCCTGCTGATCATGGGTCGCAGCCTCTCGCCGGACGAAACGACCAGCCAGAGCCCTTCGGTGTCCACCCTTTGTTGAACTGCGTTCTTGGCCCTACTTCGGCTAGACTCTCCCAAAATTGGGAGCGAACGCCATGCCGAGCAGGCAGTATGACATCGACCTCGACCGCAATGAGGCCAACTTCCAGCCGCTGACGCCGCTCGGCTTCCTTGAACGGTCCGCCGCCGTCTTCCCCGACCGCGTCGCCATCGTGCATGGGAAAATCCGCCGCACCTATCGTGATTTCTATGCGCGCGCGCGCAGGCTTGGCTCAGCGCTCGCCGCGCGCGGTATCGGCCGTGGCGATACGGTCACCGTCATGCTGGCCAATACGCCTGCCATGGCGGAATGCCACTTCGGCGTGCCCATGACCGGCGGTGTTCTCAATACGCTCAACACACGTCTCGATGCAGCCATCATCGCCTTCACGCTCGATCATGCACAGACGCAGGTGCTCATCATCGACCGTGAGTTTTCGGGCGTCATGCGCGATGCGCTCAAGCTGGCAAAGGTGAAGCCCCTCGTCATCGACTATGACGATCCGGAATATGCAGGACCAGGTGAACGCCTTGGCTCAATCGAATATGAGGACTTCGTCGCGTCTGGTGATCAGGACTTCGCCTGGCGCATGCCCGACGATGAGTGGGATGCGATTGCACTCAACTATACATCGGGCACGACCGGCGATCCGAAGGGTGTCGTCTATCATCATCGCGGCGCCTATCTGCTCGCCATGGGAAATCTGCTGACAGGCAATCTGGGACGCCACCCGGTCTATCTGTGGACCCTGCCCATGTTCCACTGCAATGGCTGGTGTTTTCCCTGGTCCATCGTTCTGGCTGCTGGCGTTCAGGTCTGCCTGCGACAGGTGCGCGCCAATGTGATGTTTGACCTCATTGCCGGCGAGAAAGTGACGCATCTGTGCGGCGCACCGATTGTCATGTCGACGCTGCTGAATGCGCCTGCCGAGCAGAAGAAACCTCTGCCCCATGTGGTCGAGTTCTTCACGGCCGCCGCGCCGCCGCCCGAAGCCGTGCTCGCAGCCATGCGCGAGGCGGGCTTCAACGTGACGCATCTTTATGGCCTCACGGAAGTCTATGGCCCATCCGTCGTGAACGAGTGGAACGACGACTGGAACCAGCTCTCCGGGCCCGAACAGGCCATGAAGAAGGCCCGCCAGGGTGTGCGCTATCCGGTCCTCGAAGCCCTCGATGTTCTTGATCCCGACACGATGCAGCCTGTGCCTGCCGATGGCGAAACACTTGGCGAAGTCATGTTCCGCGGCAATGTGGTCATGAAAGGCTATCTCAAGAACCCCAAGAGCACTCAGGCAGCCTTTGCCGGCGGCTGGTTCCATTCTGGCGATCTGGGCGTGAAATATCCCGATGGCTATGTGCAGCTGAAGGATCGCTCGAAGGACATCATCATCTCGGGCGGCGAGAACATCTCCTCGATCGAAGTGGAGGACGCGCTCTACAAGCACCCGGCGGTTCAGGTGGCTGCGGTTGTTGCACGACCTGATGATCGCTGGGGAGAAACGCCCTGTGCATTTGTTGAGCTGAGACCCGGACACAGCGCAACCGCTGATGAGCTCATCGACTGGTGCCGCCAGCATCTCGCGCGCTACAAGGTGCCGCGTCACATCATCTTTGCCGAAGTCCCAAAAACCTCGACGGGCAAGATCCAGAAGTTTCGCCTGCGTGATATGGCGAAGGACACGTCCCTCTAGCGGAACAGCTCGCGATAAACCTCGCTCCAGTGCGGCATCTTGGCTTCGACCTCTTCTGGCGTGAACCAGATGGCGCTGAAGCGCTTTCCGTCGGGCCGCAGGGAGGGATCGCGCGGCGGGACGTTTTCATCGACCGGAATATAATCTGCATCGCGGAAGAGCACCTGCCCCTCCTCCGAGACGAGGAAATCAACCAGCAGCTTTGCAGCATTGGGATGCGGCGCGGATTTCGTCACGCTTGCCACAGATAGAGTCCCCATCGACGGATTCAGCGCAATCCAGTCCGAAGGCGCACCCTGTGCCGCGCTCAGCACCGTGTGATGGTTGAAGATATTCAGTGCAATGGCATATTCCCCCGCGATCACCTGATCGAGTCCGGCGCGTGGTGCCTGCAGAATCCCTGCGATGTTCTGGCTTGCCAGTTTGCGCAGATAGGTGAGGCCCTTCTCTTCGCCCATGGCCGCCAGAACCGTGCCGATGAAACCCGTCCCGGCAGCAGCCACCTGACTCGCGTTCCAGACGATTTTGCCCTTCCATTTCGCATCAAGCAGATCCTCATAGGTCCTGGGCTGTTTTCCCTTCGCGATGAGATCCGTGTTGTAGCCGGGAGTCAGCACGTAAACGTTGGTCGCCGCCCAATATCCCTCAGGATCGACATAGGTCTGTCCGAATCGCCTGGCTGCCTCGGGCACCCATTGCAAGACGGCACCAGACTTCTTCAGGGCTCCCGCGGCACCCGTTCCATCGAAGACATCCGCCTGCACGCGGCCTGCCTTGCTCTCGTTTTCAATGCGAAGGACGAGTTCTGTCGTGTTGGTGCGGACGTAATCGACCTTGATGCCGTATTTTGTCTCGAAGGCTTCGGCGGATGGTCGCACGAACTGGTTGATGATCTGCGTCGTGTACCAGGTGACACGACCTTCGCTTTTTGCCGCAGTGATGAGTGCTGCATCAGCGGCCTGTCCCCACGCGGATGAACAGAGCCAAACCGCGGCGACAATGACTGCCGCAAGGCCATTCCACAGCATGCGTTCCTCCCCTTTTAAGGTGAGTTTGCGCAAGCGGACGTGGGTGTGCAAGAGGCCGCTGGCAGAGAACCGCCAGCGGCGGATCCTTCGGGAGAATCAGTGGACCGATGGCGCCTTGACCACGTCCTTCAATTTTTCAATTTCTTCCTTGAGATGAAGCTTTTTGCGTTTCAATTCGACGATTCTCAGATCGTCAGAGGATGGACGAAGCTTTTGTGTCTCGATCTCTTTCTCTATCGCCTGATGGCGACGCTCGAGTTCAGCGAGATGACCTTGGAGCGACATCCGACAACTCCCTATGTTCTGGACGCTGCATAGAGAGTTTGTCACAGACTTGTCACTCTGCAAGGGGAACCATGGTCAGATAGAAAGAATTTTGATTGCGCACTGCGGTTGAGCAATGTCTTAAGGAGTTCAGTTGCAGTGTGGAGGGCGGCATGGCCATACTCCGACTGCAGATCCCGGAGCGGTGCGGCGAGACTTGGAATGGCAAACCTGACGGATGACGAGCAAAAGGCCATTGAGGCGGAGCTCGAACGCTTGCGTCAGGAGCATCGTGACCTTGATGCTGCCATCGAGGCGCTGCAATTGATGGGTGCCGTCGACCAGCTGCAGCTGGCCCGCCTGAAGAAGCGCAAGCTCATTCTTCGGGACCGGATCTCCTATCTCGACGACCAGCTGACGCCCGACATCATCGCCTGATTTGCTGCAAAACTTGCGGGGGAAGCAGGCTTAGTCTATCAGCGCCCCTTTCCGACGCTCGGGGTCCGCCGGTGAGTCCGTCCAAGAAGCCTGTCGCCATCATCATGGGCAGCCAGTCCGACTGGGCAACCATGCGCCACGCCGCAGAGGCCCTCGATCGGCTTGGCATCGGCTATGAAGCCCGAATCGTCTCCGCGCACCGAACCCCTGACAGGCTTGTCGCCTTTGCCAAGGGCGCCAAGGCAGCCGGGTTCCAGATTGTGATCGCAGGCGCTGGCGGCGCCGCCCACCTGCCGGGCATGGCGGCTTCCATGACACCCCTGCCCGTCTTTGGGGTTCCCGTGCAAAGCAAGGCCCTGTCCGGTCAGGATTCGCTCCTGTCGATCGTGCAGATGCCGGCGGGCATTCCGGTCGGGACGCTGGCCATCGGCCAGGCTGGGGCCACCAACGCAGCCCTTCTGGCTGCTGCCGTCCTTGCCCTGAACGATCCTGCGCTGGCTGACAGGCTCGATGCGTTCCGGCAAGCCCAGACCGATTCGGTCGCAGAACATCCGCAAGACGAGGGAGCCTGAGGCGATGGCCGGAGTGACCATCGAGCCCGGCGACACCATCGGCATCCTCGGGTCCGGGCAGCTGGGGCGCATGCTTGCCATGGCCGCCGCCCGGCTCGGTATCAGGTGCCACATCTTCTGCCCTGACAGCGGCCCTGCCTTCGACGTGGCCGCCGGCCAGACGCGCGCAGCCTATGACGATGACGAGGCACTGGCTGCCTTTGCGGCCAGGGTGAAGCTTGTCACCTATGAATTCGAGAATGTGCCGTCCCATACCGCCGAATTTCTGGCGCAGCGGGTCCCGGTGCTTCCCAATCCCCGTGCGCTGGCCATCACCCAGGACCGGCTGACCGAAAAGCGCTTCCTCAACGACCTTGGCATCCCGACGGCCCCCTTCCTCGACGTGGTGGACGCGGCAGGCCTTGCCCGGGCCGTCGCACAGCTCGGCCGGCCCTCGATCCTGAAGACCCGCCGCTTTGGCTATGACGGCAAGGGACAGGCGATGATCCGCGAGGGCAGCGACCTCGCGGCCATCTTCCAGTCGCTCGGGGGCTCCCCCTCCATTCTGGAAGGGGTCGTGCCCTTCTCGCGCGAGCTCTCGGTCGTGGCGGCTCGGGGTCCGGACGGGGCTTTTGAAGCCTATGCGCTCTCAGAAAACCAGCACGAGCATCACATCCTCAGCGTGACCACAGCGCCAGCCGAAGTCACCTCGGCCACCGCCGAGGCGGCGCGTTCCATGACGGCAAAAATCGCTGAAGCCCTTGATTATGTGGGTGTCCTTGCCGTCGAGATGTTCCTCGTCGAGGATGCCGGGAAGGGCGAGACCCTGATCGTCAACGAGATTGCACCGCGCGTGCACAACTCCGGCCACTGGACTACGGACGGGGCGGTCACGTCCCAGTTCGAGCAGCACATTCGTGCCATCTGCGGCTGGCCCCTTGGCTCCACGGCGATGCATGGGTCGGTCGAGATGCGCAACCTGATCGGGCCCGATGTCCATGCCTGGCGCGAGCTTCTGGTCGAGCCTGGCGCCTGTCTGCACCTCTACGGAAAGCACGATGCGCGGGCGGGCCGCAAAATGGGGCACGTCACAAGAGTCCGTAAGCCCTGATTTCCAAGGGCGCAGTGCTGGACAAGCCTGATTCATTCTGTTAGTTCGCTCTCCCACGGTGAGGCGCACCGCATGCGCCACGATCCCTTTTTGGCTCTATGGCGATCAAGTGCCTTCTGGCGCCCGCCTCAACACAGGATGGATGCGTGCAAGTCCTCGTACGCGACAATAATGTCGATCAGGCCCTCAAGGCCCTGAAGAAGAAAATGCAGCGCGAAGGCATCTTCCGCGAGATGAAGCTTCGTGGGCATTACGAGAAGCCCTCCGAGAAGCGCGCCCGCGAGAAGGCTGAAGCCGTCCGCCGCGCCCGCAAGCTCGCGCGCAAGAAGATGCAGCGCGAAGGCCTGCTGCCGATGAAGCCGAAGCCGGAGATGGGCGCGCGTCGCTGACGCGTTCCGTCCTTGTCCTTCGCGCGGCGCCCCCGGACAAAAGTCCAGCGGGCGCCGTGTTTATTTTAACACTTGGTCAGCGCGAATCCGTCATTGTGAGCGGGTTCACCGGTTGAGTCCAAATCTCGCCGCAAATGGCAGGCCTGAAGGACATTGTCCGCGGGGGCTGCCAAAGTCCCGACACCGAAAGATCGTGAGCCCATGAGCGCAGATCTGCTGAAGACCATGAACTGTTCGACCTTCGCCCGCCGCGTCCCGGCGCTCGCCTTCGTCGTTGCGGCAGGCCTTGCCCTTGCCGGCTGCGAGACGGTCGGCAGCGGCCTCGGGGCCTCGGGCCCGAAAATTGCGGAAGTCGAAGCCCCTGATGGCTCCTTCTCGGACAACATCGGCTCGCTCAACGAGGTGGTGAAGCGCAATCCGGATAACCCGGCCCCGCTGAACACCCGCGGCACTGCGTTTGCCCGCGCCGGGCGCTACCAGGAAGCGATCGCCGACTTCAGCCAGGCCTTGAAGCTCGATCCCAATAACGCGGTCGCCTACACGAACCGTGCGCTGGCCGAGCGCCAGATCGGCAAGAATGATATCGCACTGGCTGACTTTGGCCGGGCCATCGCCGCCAATCCCAACCATGCGCCTGCCTATCTCGGCCGCGCCAATCTGCTGCGCTCGCAGGGCAATCTGACGGAAGCCATGTCAGACCTCGACCGCGCCATCCGGCTCGCGCCGGAAGATGCCCAGGCCTTCCACGCCCGCGGCCTGATTCACCAGCGCAATGGCGACCATCCTCGCGCCGTGACCGATTTCGACAATGCGATCGACCGCAACCCCTTCGCCTCGGCGCCCTATCAGGCCCGCGGACAGAGCCTGATCGAGCTTGGCAAGTTTGATGCGGCGGTCGAGGACTTCAACGCGGCCCTGAACGTCGACAACCGCAATGCCGATGCCTGGGCAGGCCTTGGCCTCGCCTATGAGCGCCAGGGCAACCGCGCCAAGGCGCAGGAGTCCTATGGCCGGGCATTGATTGTCGACCCCGGCAACAAGGTCGCGCGCGACGGCCAGAGCCGCGTTGGCGGGCGTTCCTGATCCATCATCTTTGTGCCGCATCGCGGGCCTGATACGATCCTGCCAAATTGGGAGAATCGTCCATGGATCTCGTGCCGCTCATGCCGCGCCAGCAGGTGCCACCCCTCGCTGTGAGGTTGGCCGGGGGCGGGCGCTTCGATCTGGCAGCTGAGCAGCCCCGCATCGTCACCCTGATCGCCTTCTACCGCGGCCTGCACTGTCAGCAGTGCAGCGACTATATCGCCGATCTCGATGGCAAGCTCGGGGAACTCGAGAAGCGCGGCATCAGCGCAGTGGCCATTTCCTGTGACACCTCCGAGCGCGCAGAGCGCACCCCCGCCGACTGGGGCCTCAAGAGGCTGCGCATCGGTTACGGACTGAGCTTTGCCGAGGCGCGGCACTGGGGCCTGTTTCTGACGCAGGGGCGCCCGCGCAAGGAAGGGTGGTCCGAGCCCGACGTCTACGCCGAGCCCGCCCTCTATCTCGTGCGACCTGACGGAACCCTGTTCTTCACCGCGGTGCAGAACATGCCCTTCGCTCGACCGCGCATCGAGGATGTCTGCGCGGGATTCGATTTCATGTTCGACCGGGGCTATTTCATCGACAAGGACTGCCCTGCGCGGGGCGAGCTTCTCGACCTGCCTGCATGATGGCCGCGCGCCCGAAAGCGCGCGCGGCACATCAGTGCCCGAGAGCCTTGACGATGTTCTCCACCATCTTCTTCGCGTCGGCGAAGAGCATCATGGTGTTGTCCTTGAAGAACAGCTCGTTCTCGACGCCTGCATAGCCAGAGCCCATGCCGCGCTTGATGAAGAGCACAGTCTTGGCCTTCTCCACGTCAAGGATCGGCATGCCGAAGATCGGCGACTTCGGGTCTGTCTTGGCTGCCGGATTGGTGACGTCATTGGCACCGATCACGAAGGCCACGTCCGCCTGGCCGAACTCCGAATTGATGTCCTCGAGTTCGAAGACGTCGTCATAGGGCACATTCGCCTCGGCGAGCAGCACGTTCATATGGCCGGGCATGCGGCCCGCGACCGGATGAATGGCATATTTCACCTCGACGCCTTCCTTCTTCAGGAGGTCGCCCATCTCGCGCAGCGCATGCTGGGCCTGCGCCACTGCCATGCCATAGCCCGGCACGATGATGACCTTCGAAGCGTTCTTCATGATGAAGGCGGCATCATCCGCCGAGCCCTGCTTCACCGGCCGCGTCTCGACGACGCCGGTCGCACCCGCATCCGTCTCGCCGCCAAAGCCGCCAAGGATGACGGAAATGAAGGAGCGGTTCATGGCCTTGCACATGATGTAGGACAGGATCGCGCCCGATGAGCCAACCAGCGCACCCGTGATGATGAGCGCCATGTTGCCCAGGGTGAAGCCGATGCCCGCTGCGGCCCAGCCCGAATAGGAATTGAGCATGGACACGACCACAGGCATGTCGGCGCCACCAATCGGGATGATCAGCAGGACACCGAGCGCCAGCGAAACGAGCGTGATGAGCCAGAAGAAGGCATGGCTCTCGCTGGCCATGAAGGCAAGGATGAGGACCACCAGCGCAACACCAAGGCCGATATTGATGGCGTGGCGCTGCGGCAGCATGATCGGTCTGCCCGACATGCGCCCGTCGAGCTTCAGGAAGGCGATGACCGAGCCTGTGAAGGTAATCGCACCAATCGCCAGGCCAAGCGACATTTCAATGAGGCTGGCACCATGGATATGGCCGGAGGTGCCAATGCCGAAGGCCTGCGGCGCATAAAGTGCACCCGCTGCCACTAGCACCGCCGCAAGGCCAACAAGCGAATGGAACATGGCGACCAGCTGCGGCATGGCCGTCATCTGCACCGTGCGCGCCCGCCAGGCGCCAATGCCACCGCCAATTCCGATGCCGACGAGCACGAGAAGCCAGGCCGTGAAGCCTGAGGGCACACGGTAGAGCAGCGTGGTCACCACGGCGATGGCCATGCCGATCATGCCCAGCAGATTGCCCTGCCGCGATGACGAGGGATGCGACAGGCCACGCAGCGACAGGATGAAGAGGACGCCCGAGACGAGATAGAGGACTGCGGCGAGATTGGCGTTCATCGTCTCAGCCCTTCTTCTTGTACATGGAGAGCATGCGTTCGGAGACGAGGAAGCCACCGAATATGTTCACGCTGGCAAGAATGAGGGCGATGAAACCGAAGACCCGCGCGATCAATGGCCCATCGTCGCCGGGCGCAGACGCATCGACTCCCACCGAGAGCAATGCTCCCACAACGATCACCGACGAGATCGCATTGGTCACCGACATGAGCGGTGTATGAAGCGCAGGCGTCACCGACCAGACGACGTAGTAGCCGACGAAGATCGC
>CAISZN010000217.1 GCA_903889985.1 uncultured Hyphomicrobiales bacterium
CGACCGCAATAAGAGCCAGGACAAAGGCCGGTTCGGTAAACTGGTCCTGAACCCAGATCCCATCGCGCCGCAGTCGTGCGCGCCTTGAAAAGCCAAGGCGCTTGCTGACTTTATCAAAAAGCTCATTCGTCTGAGTTCGGCCACCAAAGGTTGAAGGCCCGTTGTCGAGTCGAACATCGACCTGCTTCAGGCGCTGCACGTTGCGCTCGAACGTCACAGCCCAGGATAGAAGATATTCACCAACAGTCGCCAGTCCCGAGTGCTGCAGATGATGATAGTTGGGAGCAAGTGCGTCGAGCAGATTCTCAGACCGGTCAACCAAGTTTCTGACAAGCGATGCCAGCGCCTTCCCCTGCACATGGAGGGCATCACGGAAATAGAGGCGCGGAATATAGTTGCGCAGGCTCTCTCCACGATTGCGTGCTAAGTGGAACCAAGCAGCATCCTTCTTGTCGACGAGCTCCCCAACCCACTTCTCACGCTGACCAACGATGTCACCCGACGGCTTCATTGTGTCGCGTGACTTGAGTTCGTCGAGACACTTGAGAACTGCTTTCGCCAGGTTTTTTGCAGTCGAAACTGGCATCAGGCTCATCTCAGCGGAGCACATGAGATAGGCCAAATCAGTTTTCAGCATGATAGGTGCAGTGTAAGCGCTGGCACGAGCCTCCGGATCGTTTACAGCCCTGAGATAACTCGCCGCCTTCACACCTGCGAGGCGACCCTGAGGAGCTGCTTCCTTCTCCGACATGAACGACTCCGTTCCTCTGTAAGGTCCCAGATAAACTGCACAGGCAGACCTGCAGATGAGGCGCAATGACGCCCGAGGCTACCGAACAGACCAGTTTGGAGGAAACTTGAGCGACCTACCACATCAGCCAGCCCGACCACTTCGGGATCAAATGGCTGACAGGTAAACTGCTTCTCAGCGCTTCCCACCCAATCTATGGCGTCCATTCTCAACGCTTATGATGAAGGCTAACCATTCGAGAAATGCAGATCAATACGCCAAACCCTTGACTTCAATAGCTAGAAACTATCATTCTAAGCTGCCGATAAGTTGAAAATAGAAACGGGGTGAGGAAATGGAGCTGCGCCAACTCCGCTATTTCGTAGTCCTCGCCGAGGAACTTCACTTCGCAAGAGCTGCGGACCGATTGGGTATCGCGCAGCCGTCTCTGAGCACGCAGATACAGGTATTGGAAGCATCCCTGAGCGCCAAACTCTTCGTCCGAGGCCCTCGACTGGTTTCACTGACTGCAGCCGGAGCAATTTTCCTTGAAGAGGCACGCCTGACCTTGGCACAGGCTGATCGAGCACTCACGCTTGGCCGACGCGCAGGCCGTGGCGAGATCGGACAAATCCGTATCGGCCTTGCCTTGGGCAGCACCCTGTCAGGCGCACCGTCTATTGTCATGTCGCAGTATCGAAGCCAATTTCCTGAGATTGATGTGCAACTTTCAATTCTTTCACCCAAGCGACAGCTTGAAGCCCTTCAGGGCGGAAGCCTCGATGTGGGATTTTTGCGCCCACCGTCGTCTCCACCAGATGGCATTGAATTTATCAAATTGTTTTCGGAGAAGCATATGGTTGCCATGTCAGCCAATCACCCAATGGCAGGCAAGTTACAACTCGTTGCTGCTGACTTGGCCGAGGAACCCTTCCTCGTCATGAGCGCCGACGCTTCCAATGGAATTTTCGAGGCGACAGCACGTTTTGGCCGCCTTGGAGGCTTTACGCCCCGAATTGCACGCATCGAGAGAGATCTGATTTCGCTACTTAGCCTTGTAGGCGCCGGTTTCGGCATCATTCTCGTAACAGAATCCGTGGGCCGTATTGCAATGCCCAACGTGGTTTATCGGCCTGTAAAGGACTTAGACATGGATATAGAGATCGTCGCGGCATACCGCGCTGATGAAATCGCAAAACCTGTCAGGTCCTTCCTGGAATGCAGCGAGACCTATGGTCGGGCGCAAACTGTGGGCGCAACTTTTGAAGCGGTTCAACGCCATTAAGTTGGAGACTTACGACAGTTACCCAGAAACACCTGACAACGTGAGTGCATTTCTAGAGGTATGGACAGCTCTGGAGAGAGAAAGGAACGTTATTTCTCTAGCCATTGTCTCGTGGCCTGGGTCGTCTTGGCTTCAATGGTCATGTTTTGGCGTTCCAGGCGCATCCCAATGGGCCTGTTGCGTTCCAGAGACAACTTTACATTTACAACCATCTTTCGAGGCATTCTGAACAGCTCCATCAACCAAAACACGTCATTTGAAGCGGATATCGTCTCAGGAGCCAAGGACGACTTAAGGGAGCCACGTAAACAGGCTGGACACACGTTGCCCAGCCTATTCTCTCCGTGGCGCTGATTATTGGGGAATGCGCCAAGCGCTATGAGATACTAGCAACCACTTATCGCCGCGCTTCTCGAAAATATCCGTCTCAAAGGTCGGTGAATTGACTGCGTCGCCACCCTTGGTCTTTCCGATCACTTCTGCAACACCGGTCGCCCATGCCGTATTTCCACTCACATGAACATTGCCGCTCTTCTTTGACACTTTAAGCTCTGTCCAGATGCTGAAGGTTGATTCCCAATTCTTCTTGATGGCATCCCATCCAACTGTAACGGTCTTATCGCGAGGATTGACGAGTATCGCATCCGGATCATGAGCCCAGACCGCATCCATCTTGGCAATATCGAGCGAACTCAAAGCGGCATTGAATCCCTCAAGCGCGGCCTTGACTTTATCTGCCTCCGCCTGCTGCGCAAACACAGTTGTCGAAAATAGCGAAAGACCCAACCCGAAAATTGCTGCAAGTTTATGAAAACGAAGCATGCGACACCCTCCCGAAGACTTAGCCCATTCTGTCTGAGAACGGATTCACCAAGTGCTTGATCCTGCACCTATCGGCGGAGCATTACAAACGAACTTGACCTTTTTCACGACGACAATTCAATTTGGTATTACCTAAGCAGGAACCAGTGATGCTGGTCCTTCATGGCAAACCATGACCTGTCAAATTGCGACAGGGATACGTGGTTCACCTTACGAAGCCGCCGGTGTCACTTCGCCAGCTATCATGATAACCTCCTGCCAAGCTGCCAGTTGAATGAGATCAACTAAATCATCGCAGCAAGAAGAGCTGCAATTTTTATGGTCGCGAAATTCGAAAACGTATCAGAAACAGCGTAGGGCATGACGATGAGGTCGTTATGACGGATAGCTCCACAAGTATAGACAACATTAGGTACATAGCCCTCGCGCTCGGAGGGATCCGGTCGAACCAATGGCTCGCGAGATCGCGCAAGGACTCGCGAGGGATCGGCCTTGTCGAGCAATATGGCACCAATCGAATATTTACGGACTGGACCCACGCCATGCGTCAGCAAAAGCCACCCCTCATCAAGTTCTATTGGTGAGCCACAATTACCAATTTGCACGAACTCCCATGCAAATTCGGGTTTTGCGATCGTGATCCCACCATCCCAGCACTGAAGGTCATCCGAATAAATCAAATACAGGTTTTCATTGTCCTGGCGCGCGATCATCGCGTACCGACCCCCAATTTTTCTGGGAAACAAGGCCATTCCTTTGTTACGCGCTGCACTTCCAGTCAGGGGCGACAGACGGAAGGAAACAAAATCTGTTGTTTCAAGCAACTCAGATCTTATTGAAAAGCCACTATAGGCGGTATAAGTCGCATAATAGGTGGTGCGTCCCTCGTCGCGAAACTCAACGAAACGAGCATCTTCGATCCCATTCGACTGAGATGACGTAATTGGAAAAATGACCCGTTCACTGATATCCTCTTTGGCATCAAATGTAAGGTCAACAACTTCCCCCTCAGATACTGCCGACCACCCTGTAACTTTAGGAATTGTCGCGAGGCGGCCTATGGGATCCACCGTCACACCGCCGTCAGCTGCAATCGTTCCCGTCCGAAACGTCAATGACGAAACATGTCCTTCACCCACCGCTCGCAGGCTCAATATGAACCGGATACCATCCTGAGGGGCGCCAGTTTGATCGGGATGGAAGACAATGCTCGGATTAAACAGTGCAGCGGCTTCAAATGAATATTCATGAAGAAAATAGGCACCAACCAGCTGCTTTTGAACGAGAGTAAATGCAGAATGCGTGCGAAACGCATCTTCCATCTCGTCGGAACGGTCTTCAAACAGCTTGAGAAGATTGCGATGGCGTCCCTGAAAGTTCTCAAGAACTTCTGCCAACAAGGCTGTGGCCGCAGCCAAGTCCAAGGCCAGAACTCGATCAACGATATGATTGGCACGGGTTTTGTCAGTCGGATTTAAGTCCCTCGGCTCCGTAGCTGGCTTGAATGGGCGGACAATGACCCTCGCTGGATCTGGACGAAGGAATAGCGCTTGACGATTCAGGAATTCAACCTTTGTCAAAGAGCCCTCGCGATTCATTTCGAACAATTCCGGTTTTCATGCGCGGATCGAGGTCAAGGAAGGTGTTCGCGTCAGATCATCGCTAACCCTCGCCAATGCCCGCATCTCAGCGAGACTCAGAAGGTAAGAGACAACGGATTCACCACCGCAATTCTCGTTCACCCTGTCCGGATGCAATCCATCCCGGCAACGCCCGGTTTCGATATCGACCAACGGCAATCCCAAATCATTATCACCCAGGAACCAACCGAAGGCTCGTGCAGCCTCAGCGCGCCAATACCCTTTTCCGACTGCCCGCCAGGCTGCAAGGCAAGCGGAAACAGTTGCAGCCGCCTCGATCGGCTGCTGATCAAATGGCCTAGGTGGGCATCTGGTATCGCCGAAACTTTCCGACCCAACAGGCCTGAACAGGCCCGAGGGGGCCGTCTGTACAGATACCAACCAATCGAGTGACCTCGTCCCAGCGGATATATAGGTTGCATCCTTCAATGTAGTCCCCGTGACCAGAAGGGCCTGCGGCAAACGTGCATTGTCATAAGAAAGGCCGTTCTCGAACCATGTCCAATCAGCAGATTCGTACCAACTAAGACTTGTCATCAATCGGCCGGCCAAAGCACGCTGACACTCGGACGCCATGGTGTCGTTCTCTACTGCGGAAAGATAGGGTTCGATCCCAAGGAGTGCAAAGGCCCACGCACGCGGCGAGGTAAATTCCATCACCGGGTCCAATGCGCGTGAAAACAACTCGCATGCCCAGGCAGACAGTGGGCCACCAGCATAATTTCGGGCACATTCGCCTAGCGCCCACAACGTGCGTCCGTGACTGTCCTCTGAACCCTGTTGTTCAAGCCAGCGACGATCGAAGCTCATAAAATTTCGGAATCGTCTTTTGTCCGGATTCCATGCGTGCTGAATGAATGCTGCAAATTGCGCGACGACCGGAGCAGAAAGGCCAGTTTCGCCTGGCTTATTAAGTGCGCAGGCAACGAGAAGGGCGCGAGCGTTGTCATCCACGCAATAGCCGTGCAGGCGATCTGGCACGCAATAGACCGCATGCTGAAACAATCCGGTATCGTCACACATCGAACGAAAATAGCTCGTCCGCATTTCCAAAGCTGACAGGTCCCGCGGCCGCGGACCCGACTGAAGTTGCGGAACAACATGGGGTCGCCGTGAGCGACCTGCGGCCGAAAAGACCTTCAAATATTTCTCCGCGGTATGCTCCCAAGTCATAGAGCGGCTAGATGCGTAGGCGCGTTCACGCACCGAGCGACGACGCTCCTCGTTCGTTAAAAGGTCAATAATCGCCCTGGAGGTGGCTGCCACATCTCCGAATGGAACAAGATCCCCCTTGCCATTTGCGAGCAATTCTTCTGCATGCCAATATGGCGTCGACACGACGGCTTTTCCTAAACCAAAACTGTAAGCCAGCGTCCCGGATGTCATTTGGGCAACGTTGAGATAAGGCGTCACATAGACATCGCACATGGAAATGAATTCAAGCAACGTTGCGCGATCCACGAACTGATTCAAGAACGTCACGCTACCCGATATGCCAAGGTTCAGAGCCCTGTCGATAAGGAGGGATCTATAGGCCTCCCCCTCTTGTCTCACGAGGTTTGGGTGTGTAGCTCCAAGAACGACATAAACGGCATCGGGGCATTGCTTCAGGATCGAAGGCATCGCGTCGAGCATCACCTCAATGCCCTTATTAGGTGACAAAAGACCGAAGGTTAGGATGACCGGACGACCGGCAAAGCCCGACTTCTCCTTTGCCGCATCGGGCTCTATAAACGGAAAATCAGGAATGCCGTGAGCGATGACCTCGATCTTTCCAGCCGGCGTAGCATAGACGTTCTGGAGAAGCTCGCGCCCCTTCTCCGCCATGACGATTATTTTCGCAGACATCGATATAATCTGAAGGACAACGTCTCGTTGAGCCTTGCTGGGGGCTGCTAAAACAGTATGCATGGTTGTAACGACTGGTACTGAAAGGCGCGAAAGCAGGCTGAGGATATAGGAGCCAGCTTCTCCACCGAAAATTCCGAATTCATGTTGCAAAGAGACAACGTCAAACCCACCATTGTTCAGATGGTCTGCTGCCTTCACATAGTCCTCAATTTCATTGTCCCTTATTTCAATGCGAACGGAGCGATCATAGTCGTATGTGCGCCCATGATCTGTCATCGCAACAATTTCGGTTTCAGTGCCCGGGGAAGCTTCAGCAACTGCTAATTGCAGGTCCGTGGTGAATGTAGCAATGCCACATCGACGCGGCTGTGAATTTCCAATAAACGCGATTCGCCGTGGCCGGATCATACGAATACCTCTTGTTCCTTGTGGATCGATATATTCGACGCCTTCGGGTAAAGGACCAGATCAGTTTCTGTGCCTTGCTCATGTGCGCTGATCGATTGAGCCATGCCGGACTGAAAATCCGATGCATGCGTGGCACCCGTCCGCGCGCAAAGGCATTTCAATCCGACACCACCAGAACTGATTGTCGTAATTTCGTCCTCAAGGAATACGGCTTCCCCGATAACTGCATTCAACTCGCCAAGCTGCATGCTTCCTTCCAGGACAAGAAGCCATGTTTCACGCTCTGCATTGAATAAATGGAGTCCGCCAGGCGGCAACGAAATGATATCGAGATCGAATTGTGGGCAGACAATCAAATTTGACATACCGGTTGAAGAAGAGTGTGAAGGTATATCTTGAGCTGCAGGGCCAGCGAAAGCAGCATTCAATGCACTCTGAACGTCAAGAGTACGGTTGCGATGAAAGTCGTAAAGACGAAACGTGGTATCGCTACGCTGTTGAATTTCGGCTAAAACAATACCTGAGCCGATAGCATGAATGGTTCCGGCTGGGACAAAGATCACGGCGCCAGCCTTGACATTGCGCCAGTCCACCATATCGGAAATCGATCCGTCCTGTATGGATTGTTGCAGTTGCGATTTTGTAACACATTGCTTCAGGCCGAGCGCAACCTGCGCGTCGCTATCAGCTGAGAGAACATACCAGGCTTCTGTCTTTCCATTTGGCAGGCCCATCGCCAGCGCCATCTTGTCGTCAGGATGGACTTGGATCGATAAGGCTTCTTTGGCAAAGATGAGCTTCAGCAAGAGAGACGATGGATTTGCGTTGACCTGCGCCCGCCCGAACCAAAGCTCACCAATCGGTTTCTCACCATGGCTAAGGTTGCTCCAAGGAAGCAAACTCAAGGATCCCCAGGGCTTTTCGACAGCGGAGATCGACGCTTTTTCAATAGTCATGGTTTCCTCTATCAAGGGCCCATCCAAAGGCAATCAAATTATATTTCCGACGAGCCTGAAGAACTTCGGACCCTATATTGTTTAGGAATTTCTTGGCTTCTAAATTTATTTCCAAGGGTACTGCAGAGCTGCCCTCAAAGGGAGCTTCGGAAACTACTCATAACGATCATTCTATGGCTCTATGCCTTCATCATGCACGCTCAGGGCGTATTCGCCTATTCACGTCACTTATGAAGGTCGCTCGAGACTACGCTTGAGCCATCTGGCGCGAACAGGGCCGCATATGTGCTACAAAAGGCCGACCACCGAAGGATTCCAGTTTATCCAGAATGTCTTCGATCACCCAGACCAGGCGGCTCCAATCCGATGCTAGAATTTGATTCCCGACGGAATTTTTGATCCATTGAGACCGCTCTGTATTGTCTTCAATCCACCTCAAACGGTCATAAATCGATATCAAGGCAATATTGAGTTCTTCTTCGGTCATTTCCCGCTCCCTTTGACAGGTGAAAGACAGCCAACGCGTTGCTCGCCTGAAAGCTAGCAGGAACCGACATTGCGACCTACCCTCGGAATCTGATCATTCTCTGATCCGCTGCCTGAGTGCGTCTCCCCGGCTGGCGGCACGTCCTGAGGCAATTCACGTGGTGCCAGATCTACGTTTTGTTCCGCGCAATCGTCATCACAGTCTGGCTCGGCGGGACTTTAACGACGCATCGTTTCATAGATGACTTCAAGTCCTCCCGCTGTGAGCATGTCCTCGACATGTTCACAGAGTCTGAGACCGAACCGTAAATATAGCCGGAAACGTCGTTGGCTGGTATTCGGGGTAAAGCGGTCGCCGCGATAGCCAAGCTGCCTCACTAGACACGTCGACCTCATTTCCATTGCGATTTTCCTGACAATATGACCAGCCCAATCACAGGCGACACGCGAAGTGCCCTTCATTTTGTTGACGATACGGCGCGATCCATTATAGTGCTGCCCGTGAAATCTGAATTGAAGACCACCCCTGCACTCCCCATTGTCAATATTGCGGCCTACCGGTTCACCCCGTTGCATGAGCTGCAGGCATTGCGCTCCGAGCTGCTCTCACTCTGCCGCTTGAGCCAATTGCGCGGCACCATCCTGCTGAGCAACGAGGGAATTAACCTGTTCATGGCCGGCGAGGCCGCCGCGATCGAGTCTCTTCTGGCGCGCCTGCGGGCAATCGCGGGCCTTGAGCCGCTGTCAGCGAAATACAGCTACACCGCTCAACAACCGTTCCGACGCCTGCTGGTGCGGATCAAGCGCGAGATCATCGCTTTCGGCGTGCCGGGCATAGATCCGGGACAGCGCACCTCGCCCAAGCTCGCCCCACGGCAACTGAAGGCATGGCTGGATGAAGGTCGGCCGATCACCCTTCTCGACACGCGCAATGACTACGAGGTGAAACTCGGCACTTTCGAAAATGCACTGGCCGCGGGCGTCGACCATTTTCGTGATTTCCCGGCCGCAGTTGCCAAATTGCCCGCGGAGCTCAAAGACCAGACCATCGTGATGTTCTGCACTGGCGGGATACGCTGCGAAAAGGCTGGCCCCTACATGGAGTCGCAGGGTTTTCGAAATGTGCTTCAACTTGAGGGCGGCATTCTCAAGTACTTCGAGGACTGTGGCGGCGCCCATTACCGCGGCGATTGCTTCGTATTCGACCAGCGCGTGGGTGTAGATCCGGCGCTCATGGAGTCCAATGCGGCCCAGTGTTTCAAGTGTCTGTCACCATTGACGGCTGAGGAGCAGAAGGATGCGCGCTACGTGCCCGGTCAGTCCTGCCCGTGGTGCTACCGGAGCGACGCCGAAAAGGCCGCAGACCTGCTGCAGACCCGCAACCTCGCAATGCGCACGGCGATGAATCCGCTGCCCGGTAGCACGCCTGCCGATATTTTCCGGCCGTTGCGGGTGCCACAGGACTGTGACGGTCTATCTGTGCTGGAGACATTCTGTCGGTTGCTGGGGCATCTGCCTGCGGATCACTGGGAAGAGGAATGTCGAGCGGGCAACCTGCTTGACTCCAGCCACCAGGTGCTAGGCGCAGCCGACATCGTGCACGCCGGCGATCGTCTCCTGCATCGACATCCACAGACGATCGAACCTGATGTGGATGGCAATGTCACGGTGCTCTACGAGGACGAGGCACTGCTGGTCCTGAACAAGCCCGCGCCCCTGCCCATGCATGAGGGTGGCCGCTTCACCCGCAATACACTGCAGCATGCGCTGAACATCGTTTACCGGCCACAGAAGCCCCGGCCCGCTCACCGGCTCGATGCCAACACCACCGGCCTTGTGATTGCCGCACGCAACAGTCACTTCGCCAGGCGGCTGCAAAGCCAGTTTGCCGAGGGCCGTGTCGGGAAGACCTATCTGGTGCGCGTTCAGGGCCATCCTTTGCAAGACGAGTTTCGTTGCGACGCGCCCATTGGGAGGGAGTCCTGCGCGTCTGGAACGCGCAAGGTCGATGAGTGCAACGGTGATAAAGCGACCACGCTGTTTACAGTACTCCAACGCTCACCGGACGGAACGAGCCTGCTCGCAGCGCGGCCGATAACCGGACGCACGAACCAGATCCGCATCCATTGTGCATGTCTGGGCTTTGCAGTGGTGGGAGATGCCGCCTATCGAGAAGGCGACACACTGCCCCGGCTGACCAAGGAGATGGGCGAACCGCCGCTTTGCCTCCATGCCTGGCAGATCAGCTTCTCTCATCCGGCAAGCGGCGAATCCTTGACCTTTACAGCGCCGCCGCCGGATTGGGCGACACTGGATTCAAATTTGCTGCCTGCCTTGGTCTAATGGAATGATTCCCAGTCGCTATCTAAGACCCGAACCGATCGCCACAAAGATCCGTTCCGATCGGCCAGCGACAACATCGAATTAGCATCGCGATGAAATGCTTGTCTCGATCGGCGGCTGTCAGATCTATCTGTGGTGCGCTATCGATGATAAAGGCGAGGTTTTAGAAAGGCTCGTGACGGTTCATCGAGACAAGCGATCAGCAATCTGACTTCTGTGCAAATTATTGAAGAAGGATCACGTTGCGCCGACCACCACTGTAACCTGACGTTGCCGCGCTTATGGCACCGCAATCTGGGCGCTCAAATAACGCGCCGACCATGTCATGGACAAGACAGCCACAGCGCCAAGGCTTCAGATCTTTACCCTCGTCATAGCGACTTTTATCCACACATGCCGCGACCTATACTCTGTTCAACATCGGTCGACACCCCGCAGCTGCCTGGACTCACCGCGCGTCACGCGCGGAGGCTCTAGCAACCTGGCGTCTCTAGCTACCATCGGCACCGCATAGATTGGTCTGCCCCCTGAGAAGTGATCCTCCCTGATGTATGGCTTTATGGCCTGATGGAGGAGTTCAGAATGCCCAGGAAGAGACACAAGGTGGAAGAGATCGTCACGAAGCTTCGGCAATTTGAGGTGCTGATGGCACAGGGTCGACCTGTGGCAGAGGCAATCCGAACGATAGCGGTGACGGAAGTTACCTATTACCGGTGGCGGACTGAGGACGGCGGCCTGAAGGGCGACCAGGTTAAACGCCTGAAAGAGCTTGAGGCTGAGAACCTGCGCCTTAGCCGAGCAGTCTCGGACCTGACACTTGAGAAACTGATCCTCAAGGAGGCAAACGCCGACCATGCAGGTCCTCAACGACGTTATGTAATTCTTTCAAAACAGTCGCCTTTCAATTTCTGATATTGACCCGCAAGTGCATCATTTGAAATGCATAATTGCGACGGGCGGGGGCGGCCTGACGTGCTTGAGGTTTTCCGGGAATCGAGACAAGAAATCGAAGCTGTTCGGCATCTGTTGGGCAAGCCGGATCAAGAATCTCGAGGTTAATAGTGAACAAGAGAGAGCGGACGAAATTTAATCGCGTGATCGCTGGCTTGCTGGTCTCCACCGCAGTGTTGAATGCAGCCTCTGCAGCTGCTGAAACCGATATGACAAAGGTCACATGCGGTGACTTTACGCAAGTCGTCCAGAGCAAAGATCACGAGCAGGAAGTAGCCGGAGCTCTTTTCATGGGCTTCCTCTGGGGCCTTTACAAAGGCAAGGATGACCCGGCGATCATCGGAACCCGCTCTGACAATCAGAAGCTTGGAAAATTGGCGCAGTATTGCACCGCGAACCCGAATGTGGACGTGATAACTGCGACCGATAAGCTCTGGACCAACGATTAGCACCAGCGATCTGCTTCTACGGAGCAGATCAGCGGCTTTCAATTCATTCATGGCTCGCAGAGTGGCAGGGCTGCTGCATGCAAAGCCTTCGACGCAATCACGGCATGTCAACCGAATGGAATGCCAAAGCCGGCAGATCATTCGGTTGACCGATCGCGATATCGTTTGGGTTAAACACCGTAGTCCGGAAATGAACCGGTCTGGTGGACGC
>CAISZN010000218.1 GCA_903889985.1 uncultured Hyphomicrobiales bacterium
CGACCTGGATGGCAAAGGGCGTGTCGTCCGAGATCAGGGAGGGATCGGACACGGCCTCATAGCGCAGCTTCTCGCAGGCATCGGCTGCGTTGGAAATCAGCTCGCGCAGGAAGATTTCGCGCTCGCTGTAGATGGAATGCACCATCAGGTGCAGGAGGCGGGCGACATCGGCCTGAAAGGCATGGGGCTCGGTCGCCGGCATCTCGCTGGCGAGGGTCTCTGTCACGGCAGGTACCTCTTGGTTCTTGGCAGTTGAAAGGGGGCGAGGCAACGCCTCGTTGCGAGGCACATATCGCGGCCACGGCCTGACATTTCAAGGCGGCCCGCATGCAACAAAAAAAGACCGGCCCGAGGGGGAGCTCGGAGCCGGTCTCAAAAATTGCCTGCCTTCGCGGGGAAGGTGGCCCGGTCCGCATAGGCACCCCGGGGGGCTGGGGGGCTGACGAAAACCAGGAAGCCGTACGAATCGGGCCTGCTAGGCAACTGATGAATAGTCGCCCCGGTTCGGGGCGCCGGTCAGGCGCAACAACGGCGGAAATGTGAATTTTTGAACTGATTTATCGAGCCGGTCCCGCGCCTCGGGATTTGCCGTGGCTCCCCCTTGCCGAAGGCGCCAGACCGAGCAATCATGAAACTGTCACGGAGGCGATGCGTTGAGCGAGAGCACAGCAGAGGGACAGGCATCACAGGATAACGCGGCCACCGTTTCGCGCCCTCCCGAGCGGCGCCTCCATGCAGTGCCATCGGCGCCTGCGCCAGCCACGTCCGCGGCGCAATCCTCGGCTTCGAGCGTCGTCTCCTTCAACAAGGATGAGCTGCGCGAAATCCTGAATGTCTATGGACGTATGGTCGCCGCCGGGGAATGGCGGGACTATGCGATCGACTTCAATCCGCAGCGCGCCACCTTCTCGATCTTTCGCCGCAGTTCGGAAATGCCGCTCTATCGCATCGAGAAGGACCCGAAGCTTGCCCGCAAGCAGGGTGTCTATTCGGTCATCACGGCCACCGGGCTCATCCTGAAGCGCGGCCATGAGCTGGCGCGGGTCATTAGCGTTCTGGACAAGCGGGTCAAGCTCGTCGTCACCTGAAACTTGTTGCCATTGTTGAGCTTAAGTTTATTTTTACGCACCACATAAATTTGGGGGTGTGTATGGCAACGCGTGTCTTGATTCAGGATCCGAAAACCAACCTGGTGAAGAACGGCTATTTCGGCTTCAGCTGGACCTATCTGTTCTTTGGCTGGTGGGTGCCGCTGATCCGTGGCGAGCTCGGCGTTGCTGCCCTGCACCTGCTGTTCACGGCCGTAACCTTCGGCTTGTGGCAGTTCATCGTGGCCTTCCTTTACAACAAGCAATACATGACGCGCATGCTCGAGAAGGGCTATGTGCTCAACGACAATCCCGCGGTGATGGAGCAGGCGCGCCTGAAGCTTGGCATCGCAGCCTGATCGAATTTGCGCAAAACAAATAAAAAGCCCCGCACCGGAGGTGCGGGGCTTCTGATTTCCTGACGAAGTCCGATCAGTTGTTGCGCTGGCCGGTGAGCTGCAGCAACGACGTGAAGATGTTGATGAAGTCGAGATAGAGCATCAGAGCGCCATTCACGGACTTCTTGGTGCGGGCCTCGTAGCCATCACCTTCGAAATACATTTCCTTGATCGCCTGGGTGTCCCAGGCTGTCAGGCCGGCGAAGATGCCCACCGACAGGATCGACAGGGCAAATTGCATCCCCGTGCTCTGCAGGAAGATGTTCACCACACTCGCGATGATCAGCCCGAAGAGGCCCATCACCAGGAACGAGCCGATGGGCGAGAGATCACGCTTCGTCGTGTAGCCGTAGAGGCTCAGCGCACCAAAGGAGGCCGCCGTGATGAAGAAGGCGCGCGTCACCGACGTGCCGGTATAGACCAGCAGGATCGAGGACAGGGACAGCCCCATCGCCGCTGCAAACAGCAGGAAGACAGCGCGCGCCGTCGAGGCCGACATCTTCTCGATCCGGAAGGAGAAGAAGAAGACGAAGGCCAAAGGCAGCAGCATGACCACCCACTTCAGCGGGCTCAGATAGAGCGCAGCGCCAAAGGGCGTGAGCCGGCCATCGGAGATGGCCATGAGATTGGCGCCCAGCGCCACCACGCCCGTGATCGCGAGACCGACGGTCATGTAGTTATAGACGCCGAGCATATAGGAGCGAAGGCCCTGGTCGATCTCGGCAGCGCCGGCCCGGGCGACGCCTGAACCCCAACGGGCAGCTGCGTTGCGTTCGAAGTCGGACATGGTGTTCCTCACGTTGTGACGGGGCACTTCGACCCCATAAGCCGCTCCCTCGATAGGGTTCGGCACACATAATATGGATCGCCCCCCGGAAAGGCACAAGGGTGCTCACCCCTGCCTCTCGCAATCGTGCTTACTTTTGGGGGTCAGAGGTCCCGCAGGTAGGGGGCAGGCTTCTGCCCAAGAACGCGCCAGGTGCCCGCGAGCCCAAGGCCGACGGTGACGAGCAGGGCGGCTGCGGTGGCAATCCCCGCCGTCGACCAGAGCCAGACGAAGTCCTCGAGCCTCATCACGCGGGTCACGATCATATAGGCAGCACCTGCCCCTGCCAGTACCCCGAAGAGGGCGGTCGCAAAGCCAAGGATCGCATATTCATAGAGCAGGGAGCGCAGCAGTCGGGCGCGGGTGGCGCCTAGCGTCTTCAGCACGACCGCATCGTAAATGCGGCCGCGTCGCCCGGCGGCAAGCGCGCCTGCCAGAACGAGGATGGAACTGGCCAGTGCCACGCTGGAGGCGGCGCGGATGCCGAGTGCCAGTTTGCCCACCGCATCGTTGACGGCGTCCAGTGCATCCTTGACCCGCACGCTGGTGATCGCCGGGAAGGCGGTCGAGACGGCTCGCAGGAGCGAGAGCTCCTTGGCCGGGTCGCCGCCTTTCGGGAAGGTCGCCGTGGCAAGGCTGGTGTAGGGGGCGCCGGCAAATGTGCTGGGCGGATAGACGAAGACGAAATTGATGCCGAGCGACCGCCAGTTCACCTTCCGGAGATTGGCGATTTTGGCGCTCAGGTTTCGCCCCAGAACGTTGACGACGACCTCGTCGCCGATCTTGAGGCCCAGCCCCTCGGCGACCTGTGCCTCGACGGAGACAAGCGGGGGCCCTTGATAGTCCGCAGCCCACCACTCGCCCGCAACGAGCTTCGAGCCGTCAGGAACCTCCGCCGCGAAGGTGATGCCGCGGTCGCCTTCCAGCACCCAGCGCGCGTCTTCCTGCGCCTGGATGTCCTCCGGGCGCTTGCCCGCGAGGCGCACCACGCGACCGCGCATCATGGGCACGCGCTCGACCTTTGCTTCAGGGGCCTTGTCACTCAGGAAGGCGCCGAACTGGTCTGCCTCGGAGCTGCGCACGTCGAGGAAGAAGAAGCTCGGCGTGATGCCGGGCAGTCCCTGGCTGAGCTGGATGCGGATGTTGCCGTCGATCAGGCTCAGGGTGACCAGCAGGGCGAGGCCAAGTCCCAGCGACAAGACCACCGATGAGGTCAATGCACCGGGCCGGTGGATATTGGCGATAGCCAGTCGCAGTTCAGTGCCGCGCACATGAGGGGCGTGGCGCGCGGCGAGGGTGATGAGTGTCGCCATGAGGCGCAGCATGACGAAGCCAGCGACGGTCGCGGCCATATAGATCAGCGCCAGCCGACGATCGGTGGCGAGCCAGACGATGAGACCTGCCAGCGCGAGGGTGGCGGCAAGCGCCATGAGCATGTAACGACGACGCGGCCA
>CAISZN010000219.1 GCA_903889985.1 uncultured Hyphomicrobiales bacterium
ACGCTCGCCGCACCCTCCCCTTGATGGGGAGGGTCGACGCGCGTCAGCGCGGCGGGGTGGGGTGAGGCTGCGATTTCGTATCGGGGTCGGTTGAAGCCGGAATGTGAGTCCCAAGCGCGCTGATCGCGCGCGACCCCCACCCCGTCATCGCTGCGCGATGCCGACCCTCCCCGCAAGGGGGAGGGTGGGCGCGAGCCTCACGCGCGGCCGGTCAGGCCGCCGCGTTCCTCGATGAAGCGGATGATCGTTTCAACACCCTCGCCGGTCTTCATGTTGGTGAAGACGAAGGGGCGCTCCTTGCGCATCAGTTTCGCATCTCGGTCCATCACGTCGAGCGATGCGCCCACATAGGGGGCGAGGTCGATCTTGTTGATGACAAGCAGGTCCGAGCGGGTGATGCCCGGTCCGCCCTTGCGCGGGATCTTCTCGCCGCCCGACACGTCGATCACGTAGATCGTCAGGTCTGCGAGTTCCGGTGAGAAGGTTGCAGCCAGATTGTCGCCGCCTGATTCCACGAGGATCAGGTCGAGGGACGGAAAGCGGCGGTTCATGTCGGCGATGGCGGCGAGATTGATCGAGGCATCCTCGCGGATCGCGGTATGCGGACAGCCGCCCGTCTCCACGCCCATGATGCGCTCGGCCTCCAGCGCGCCGGTCTCGGTGAGGATGCGGGCATCCTCCTTGGTGTAGATGTCGTTGGTGATGGCGGCGAGGTCATGCACCCCTCGCATGCGCCGGCACAGTTGCTCCATCAGCGCCGTCTTGCCCGAACCCACCGGTCCGCCGACACCCACGCGCAGGGGACCATTGGCTGATTTCGTCATGCTCTAGAACCTCGGCGACACAAGCGTGAAAAGGGCTTCTGCAATCAGGATGCAGGCCGGGGAATAGAACATCTTGTCGAGCGTCGCGAAGGGCTCGACAGGATGGCGGCTGCGCCACGGTGGAAGGTATCCAAGCAGTCCCCGCAGGAAGAAGATACCGCAGAAGCCTGCGCCCAGATAAGCAATTGCGCTGCCAAACAGACCCGCAGGCTCCATGCCAAGCGCCAGCGCGGTCACACCACCCAGGATCAGCGCCGCGGCCACGCCATAGGTCAGCTTGTGCGGCGGCATGCGCGCCATGTCAGCGCGCCCCACGACCATGTTGACGAGGCTGCGCTCGTCCTCTGCCGGCCAATAGATGCCGCGCGTCCAGGCGATGTGGATGCCGGCGATGGTTGTCAGGATGATGAAGAGGGCAGGGCCGGCAATCATGATCGAAACAGCCGTGAATAGAGTGTCTCATGGCGCATGGCTGCGATGTCGGAGCGAAGCGCCGCACCACCAAGATCATCGAGGCTCGCCTCAGCTGCCTTTCGCGCGCTGACAGTCAGCTGTGGCACCAGTCGTGCGATGACGCGCTGGCCATCGGTCTGGCCGATGGGGCCAAGGCGCACTGCAGCCGAGGTGAGATTGGCGACAAAGCCCAGCAGGTAGGCCTCGATCGTTGCGACAAGCGGTTGCCGATGGGCTGCCGCAGCCACGGCCAGCGCCATTGGATAGGCGACACCCGTTACGGCACTTTCTGCCAGCCGTTCGAGGTCTGAGGCAGGCCAGGCTGCGCGCACGGCAAGCAGGAAGGCATTGCCCTGCGAGATGGTTTCAAGGTGTCGCTCCTTCGAGCCGCACAGCGCCAGTGCGAGGTCATTCACCTCCAGCGCCTGTGCCCATGCGCCCTCGTGGATGCAGCGGTAGGCATTGGCGAGCAGGATCGCGTCATTGCGCAGCGACCCATGGGCGAGGAGATCCTCGATCCAACCCTGCAGGCTTTCCGCATCGGTGATGTCGTTTTCATCGACGGCGGTTTCGATGCCGTGGCTGTAGGCGAAGCCTCCAACGGGGAAGGCTGGCGAGAGCCAGACATGCAGGGGCAGCAAGGCTGACCCGGAGGGCGCGCTGTCTGTCATGCTCTGGGTGTCATGGGAGCGGTCTGTGGCGCTCCCATCCGTCTCGATGCGCATCAGTGCTTGTGATCCGCCCCGTGACCATGATGGTCATGATCGTGATGCTTGTGGTCATGGTCCTTGTGATCGTGGCCCTCGTGGCCGTGCTCATGTTTCTCGTGGTCATGATGCTCATGCCCATGGTGATCATGATGGTCATGGCCGCAGCCGGGGCCGTGCACGTGCTCGGGCTCTTCCTCGACGGCGCTCGCATAGGCGCCGCCTTCCGGGTCGAAGGGGCCTTCGATATGGGCGATCTTGGCGCCAAGGCCGCGGGCCATGTCCTCGATGACCGGATCGCGCCGGATGCGGATGCGGTTGGGCAGGATCTGGATCGGCAGGTGGCGGTTGCCCAGGTGCCAGGCGAGGCGGGCGAGGTCCTTCGGCTCTGCAATCCGCACTTCCGCGAGGGGCTCCGGCGCGGCGACCACTTCGACAAGGCGGCCGTCATCGAGCACCAGCGCATCGCCCGAGCGCAGCATGATGGCTTCCGGCAGGTCGAGCAGGAATTCCGTACCCTTGACGCCCTTCATGGTGACGCGGCGGCGATGGCGTTCCTCGAAATCGAGCACGACCGTGTCGATGGCCTTGGCCTGCCAGGTACCTTTTCCGCTGACGAAACTTGCTTTCAGCATGATTGTCTCCGCTCAGGCCAGCATGTCGATCTTGGCCGGGGTGATGGCTTCGATGGTCGGCATTTCGACCACGCATTCGGCGGCAGTCTGCAGCAGGGCCTGGACATGGGGCTGCTGCAGATGTGCCTTGTTGGCTTCGTGACTCTTCCAGCGCTCGACGAAGACGAAACGATTCGCTTCCGTCTGGCTCTCGTAAAAGTCATAGGCGATGTTGCCGGCTTCCTTGCGGGTTTCCGCCACACTGTGGCGCGCTGCGGCCAAAAAGTCGTCGCGCTTCTCCGGCCGGACGAAGGCGCGGGCGATGACGATGATCATGGGCTTGGCTCCCGCGGGACACGGCGCCCCGGCGCAAACATCTAGAGCAAAGGCGGGGGATTTCCAAACGGCAGCCTACCCTCACCCCAACCCTCTCCCCTGCCGGGGAGAGGGGGCGGCGACAGCGAGCCCGAAAGCCTCAGAAAGAGCACGCATCGGCGTGCGCGCTCCCTCTCCCGCTCGCGGGAGAGGGTTGGGGTGAGGGCCCATGCCGCAGCAAGAGCCTCAGAACATGAAATACCGCTGCGCCATGGGCAGCACATCGGCAGGCTGGCAGGCGAGCAGCACCCCGTCGGCGGTGACCGTGTAGGTCTCCGGGTCCACCTTGATCAGCGGGGTTGCGCCATTGTGGATCATGCTCTTCTTCGAGATGTTTCCACGCGTGTTGGCCACCCCCACCAGCGGCTTCGAGACGCGCAGCGCCGCCGCCAGTCCCTTGTCGAGGGAGAGCTGGCTCACGAAGGTCATCGAGGTCTGGGCGATGGCCCCGCCATAGGCGCCAAACATGGGGCGATAATGCACCGGCTGGGGCGTCGGGATCGAGGCGTTGGGGTCGCCCATGGGGGCGGCTGCAATGGCGCCGCCCTTGATGATGAGATCTGGCTTCACGCCGAAGAAGGCGGGTGTCCACAGCACGAGGTCTGCCAGCTTTCCCGCTTCCACCGAGCCGATGTGCTTCGAGACGCCGTGGGCGATGGCCGGGTTGATGGTGTATTTCGCCACGTAGCGCTTCACGCGGGCATTGTCGTTGTCGCCGCGCTCCTCGGGCAGTGCGCCGCGCTGGCGCTTCATCTTGTCGGCCGTCTGCCATGTGCGGATGATGACCTCGCCCACGCGGCCCATGGCCTGGGAATCCGAGCTCATCATGGAGAGCGCGCCGATGTCGTGGAGGATATCCTCCGCCGCGATGGTCTCCTTGCGGATGCGGCTCTCGGCAAAGGCAAGGTCTTCCGGGATCGACGAGTCGAGATGGTGGCAGACCATCAGCATGTCGAGATGCTCGTCGAGCGTGTTCTTCGTGAAGGGCCGTGTCGGATTGGTGGAGGAGGGCAGCACGTTCTCGAGGCCCGCCACGCTGATGATGTCGGGCGCATGGCCACCGCCCGCACCCTCCGTATGGAAGGCATGGATGGTGCGGCCCTTGAAGGCCTTGATCGTATCTTCCACGAAGCCCGACTCGTTCAGCGTGTCGGTGTGGATCATCACCTGCACGTCGTGATCATCGGCCACCGACAGGCAGTTGTCGATGGCGGCCGGCGTGGTGCCCCAGTCCTCATGCAGCTTCATGGCGCAGGCGCCTGCCGCGATCTGTTCCACGAGGCCCGCAGGTGTGGCCGCGTTGCCCTTGCCGGCAAAACCGAGGTTCATGGGGAAGGCATCGGCGGCCTCGATCATGCGGGCGATGTGCCAGGGGCCTGGCGTGCAGGTGGTGGCGAAGGTGCCGGTCGCGGGGCCCGTGCCGCCGCCCAGCATGGAGGTGACGCCCGACATCAGCGCCTCCTCGATCTGCTGCGGGCAGATGAAGTGGATATGCGTGTCGAAGCCGCCTGCGGTAAGGATCTTGCCTTCGCCCGCGATGATTTCCGTGCCCGGCCCGATGACGATGGTGACGCCCGGCTGGATCTCCGGATTGCCGGCCTTGCCGATGGCCGCCACGCGCCCGTCGCGAAGGCCCACATCGCACTTCACGATGCCCCAGTGGTCGATGATCACCACATTGGTGATGACCGTATCCATGGCGCCCTGCGCGCGCGTCATCTGCGACTGGCCCATGCCATCGCGGATGACCTTGCCGCCGCCGAATTTCACCTCCTCGCCATAGATCGTGAAATCCTTCTCGATCTCGATGACGAGGGTGGTATCGGCCAGGCGTACCTTGTCGCCGGTGGTGGGGCCGAACATGTCCGCATAGGCGGCGCGGGGA
>CAISZN010000220.1 GCA_903889985.1 uncultured Hyphomicrobiales bacterium
AACATCGTCAACAAGATCTATCGGCCGGAAGCGGGGGATCATGTGCTGATCCATGCGGCAGCTTCGGGTGTTGGCCTGCTGCTGACCCAGTGGTGCAAGCACTATGGGGCGACTGTGCTGGGAACGGTCGGCAATGAGGCCAAGGGCCAGACGGCCCGCGAGCATGGGCTCGATCATCCGATCCTCTACCGGCAGACGGATTTCGTCGCTGCCGTGAAGGCGATTGTTCCGCAGGGTGTGCGGGCGGTTCTCGATGGGGTGGGCAAGGATACGCTGATCCCCTCCATGGATTGCACGGCCCCCTTCGGGACGCTGGTGAACTATGGCAATGCGTCTGGCCACGTGCCGCCGGTCGACATCATGCTGCTCTCCCTCAAGGGGACGCTCAGCCTGTGGCGGCCGGGTGTCAGCCATTTCCTTGGCGATCCGGCTCGATTCAAGGCGCTCTGCGCGGACCTCTTTGAGCTGGTGGGGAAGGGGGTGCTGCGCACAGTGGCCACCCGCACCTATGCGCTGAAGGATGCCGCCCAGGCGCACTGGGATGCGGAACGGGCAGATTTCGCCGGCCCGGTTGTCTTATTACCATAGCTAAGCTGGCTTGTTGGTCAGCAATGGGCTTTCATTGAGGGGCAACAAAGGGGGCCTGCCCATGACTTCGATCTCGCGTGCCTGCCGATCCGCTCTTGCCTTGGCCGCCCTCGCTGGCGCGCTCTGTGGTGCGCTTCCGGCCTTTGCCCAGAGCCCGGCCTATATGAATTGTGGTGAGCTCTGGTATGCCCGCAATGAAATCTACGCCCAAAATGGCTATTGCTTTGAGACGGCCCGGGCGCGTGCTGCTTTCGGGCCCGGTTGTTTCCCACCCTTTGGGCAACTGAGCCGCGGTGAGCGGGCGACGGTCAATGAGATTCAGGCATGGGAGCGCCGCAAGGGCTGCTGAGCTGGGTTACCTGCAAAGTCCAAATTCTCTCTGCCGGCCGCGTTGCGACTCCCGGCCCCTCCCGCTATATCCCCGGCTCCCGTCCCCCGCTTACGCCGATTGGTATCGGCGAGTGAGCCCAAGGAGTGAGCATGATCTCCGTTACCTTCCCCGATGGCGCCCAGCGCCAGTTCGCCCCCGGCATTTCCGGCTTTGAGATCGCGAAGTCGATCTCGCCCTCACTTGCCAAGCGCACTGTCGCCATGGCGCTCGACGGGCAGCTCGCCGACCTCGCCGACCCAATCGACAGAGATGCCAAGATCGAATTCGTCGGCCGCGAGGACCCCCGCGCCCTCGAACTGATCCGCCACGATTGCGCTCACGTCCTCGCGGAGGCGGTTCAGGCGCTCTATCCCGGGACCCAGGTCACCATCGGCCCGGTGATTGAGAACGGCTTCTATTACGACTTCTTCCGCGAAACGCCCTTCACGCCCGATGACTTCGAGGCGATCGAGAAGAAGATGCGGGAGATCATCGCCCGCGACGCCGCCTTCACAAAGGAGGTCTGGACCCGCGCCGAAGCCATCTCCTTCTTCGAGAAGAAGGGGGAGGCCTTCAAGGTCGAGCTGGTAGAGACGATCCCCGCCGATCAGGACCTGAAGATCTACAAGCAGGGTGACTGGCTCGACCTCTGCCGTGGCCCGCACATGACCTCGACGGGCAAGATCGGCCCTGCCTTCAAGCTCATGAAGGTGGCCGGCGCCTATTGGCGCGGTGACTCGACCAAGCCCATGCTCAGCCGCATCTACGGCACGGCCTTCGCCAAGCAGGAAGATCTCGATGCCTACCTGAAGCAGATCGAGGAGGCCGAGCGCCGCGACCATCGCCGCCTTGGCCGCGAGATGGACCTGTTCCATTTCCAGGAAGAGGGGCCGGGCACGGTCTTCTGGCACCCCAAGGGCTGGACCCTGTTCCAGACCCTGATCTCCTACATGCGCCGCCGCCAGCAGGAGACGGGCTACATCGAGGTCAATACGCCCCAGATCCTCGACCGGGCCCTGTGGGAGACCTCTGGCCACTGGCAGACCTACCGGGAGAACATGTTCGTCACGCAGACCGAGGACGACCGCGTCTTCGCCCTGAAGCCGATGAACTGCCCCGGTCACGTCCAGATCTTCAAGAACGGGCTGAAGTCCTACCGCGACCTGCCCATGAAGATCTGCGAGTTCGGCATCGTCCACCGCTACGAGCCTTCGGGGGCCCTGCACGGGGTCATGCGCGTGCGCGCCTTTACCCAGGACGACGCCCATATCTTCTGCACCGAAGACCAGATCATGGACGAGGCGATGATGGTCAATGATCTCATCATGTCCATCTACAAGGACTTCGGCTTCGAGGACGTGGTGGTGAAGCTCTCCACCCGTCCGGAGAAGCGGGTCGGCGCGGATGAGGCCTGGGACAAGGCCGAGGCGGCCCTTGGCAAGGTGCTCGAGACCCTGGCCGGCCGTGGCATGAAGACCGGGATCAACCCGGGCGAGGGCGCCTTCTACGGTCCCAAGCTTGAGTACACCCTGCGCGATGCCATCGGCCGCGAATGGCAGTGCGGGACGACCCAGGTCGACTTCAACCTGCCCAGCCGCTTCGGCGCCTTCTATATTGGTGCTGACAGTGACAAGACGACCCCGGTCATGATCCACCGGGCCATGTTCGGGTCGCTCGAGCGCTTCACGGGCATCCTGATCGAGCACTATGCCGGTCACATGCCGCTGTGGCTGTCGCCCCTCCAGATCGTGGTTGCGACCATCACCCAGGAGGCGGATGACTACGCCATGGAAGTGGTGGCCGCTGCCCGCAAGCGCGGGCTACGGGTCGAGGCCGACCTGCGCAACGAGAAGATCAACTACAAGGTGCGCGAGCACTCGCTGGCCAAGGTGCCGGTGATGCTGGTGGTCGGCCGCAAGGAGGCGGCCGAGAAGGCGGTCTCGATCCGCCGTCTGGGCTCGCAGGCGCAGACTTCCATGACGCTGGAAGAGGCGCTCGCCGCCCTTTGCTCGGAAGCAGAAGCGCCGGACCTGAAGCGCTCATAACCATTCCGGAGCCGGAGGCTATTAAAGTCTCCGGCTCTAACATCCTTAATCGATTCAGGATGTTGTCGCGGGATCTTCTACTTCTGAATCTGATTCAGGGCCGATGTCATGGCGGCGTCCGGCGACCCCAGATAACGCGGCTTCCCGGCATTCACGATCAGGATGCCCCAAGCCTGCTGGCCGCCGGGCGCATAGATCACTTCAAGTCGATTGTCAGAGCAGTCATGGGGCTTGCAGACCGAATAGGCCTCGTAGGTCTGTCCGGCCACCGTGACGGGGGTCGATGGAGTCTCCACCCCATTGCTGGTTTTCGTGAAAGTCGTCAGCCATGAAGGCGTGGGCTTGCTGCTTGCCAGAAGCTGAGTCCATGCAGTGCGGTACGCAGGTTTCTTAAGGACCTCTGTGAGGTAGGGCGCCGTCTGCGCTCCGCTTCGTGCGGGAGCCAGGAGGAGCGCTGTCGCGCTCACAAGTCGAATCAAGACCTTCGCGTGATGAGTCATTCACGTACTTTGCCACGTCTGCCTGAAATGGGAATCATCCGTGGGTCGGATCGGCGGGCTTATCGTCCTTGTCGAGCGGCTGGGGCTGGTTGCGCTGCGGGCCCAGGCTGCGGATGTAGCTGACCAGGTCGGCAATCTCGGGCCGGGACAGGGTCATGTTGGGCATGCGCGGATAGGGCGAGGCGAGGAAGTTCGCCAGCGCCTTCTCGTCTTCATACTTGCCGGCGATGGCGGCAAAGCTCGGCACGTCTGCGCTCCCTTGGGCCTGCCCGGGGGCCACCACATGGCAGGCAGCACACCAGCGCTGAGCGATCTGCAGGCCAGCCGCCGGGTCAGCAGCGAGCGCCGGTCCGTAGGCCAGGGCAGTCAGGAGAAGGAAGGAGACAATCCGGGAAAACATGAGCCACCACCTTGCGAAACCATCAGCAGCCTGAGCTGGTTGACGGTTCATCGCCTTGCGGTCGATCAAGTTCCTGGATCAGAAGGCCTTGAAGGTGATGATGGTCCGGGTATCGACGATGCCGGGGATCGGCTGGACCTTCTCGCCGACAAAATGGCCGATGTCCGTATCCTTGGCCACGTAGAACTTGGCGAGGATGTCATAGTTGCCGGCGATCGAATAGATCTCCGAGGCGATTTCAGCCTCGGCCAGGGCGCTTGCCACCTCATAGGTGCGTCCCAGCGCGCATTTGATCTCGACGAAGAAGGTCTGCATTCGGGGCTCCGATCCTTGGCCGGGCTATTTTGCGATGACTTCCACGTCCCGGTCGAGGGTCGACTGGACGGTGAAGGTAGTCTGGAAGGTTTTTCCGTCGCGCCGGGCGATGACGACATATTCGCCTTCCGCCAGGACCAGCGAGGGGAAGGCGCCGATCAGCTCTCGGATGACGTCGCCGCCGGGGGTCAGGACGGAGAAGCTGGTATTGGCCAGCGCCTCGCCGCCGGGGTTGTTGACCAACTTGATGGTCATGACCGCAGCACGATGGCGCAGGGTTGCCTCCGTGATCCGGCCAGACTGGACCCGGATCTCGGCATTGACGACGGAGTTGGTCGCATTCTCCTGCGCACCGGGTGCAGCCGTCGATCCTGCCGATTCCTTTTCCAGGAAGGTCGAGACGATCCGATAGTTGCCCTCTGGCAGCCGCATGACATCGCCGGGCTTTGCCGAAGGCACGATGAGTCTGGCCTCCTGCCCGTCGCGGTCGGGCACATAGACGGAGATCTGGACCCGGCTAGGGGGCAACTTTGTGTCGCCAAGAACGCTCGTGACCGAAAGGGCGCCAGCAGTGATGGGCAGGCGCTCGCTGACCGGTCGGCCGTTGACGCTCACGCGCTTCATGGCGCTTGCGAGCCCATATCCAACGTGAACGACATAGGCGCCGTCAGGCACGGGAAGGATGGGGGCCGGCTCGGTCGATTCCGCCACCAGGGCATGACTCCCATCAGCCTCAGCCCGCTCCTGATAGACGCGCCACTTGAGACCGGAGACAATAGGGCGGGGATTGTTGCCCAGGGTGGCAGAGAGATAGAGCACCCCTTGGCCGGGCTCCAGAGAGGGTGGGGTTCGCCCAGCGCCAAAGGCCGGTCCCGGCGTGGTTGGCACGGTCTGCGCTACCACCACCGTTCCGAGGCCCACGCCAAGCAGGACCGCCAATGCCATGAGCCGCAATGAATTCAGCATGTCCGTGTCTCGCCGACCAAACTCGCCATAGCCCTCCGGGCTGGGGTGCGCAATGGCCTCTTATAGAGATGTGTGGAGGAGGGTGGTCGCAGGCCCCGGTAAGTGGTGATTTCTGATGCTATGGACTTTGAACTGGACCAGATCATGGCCGTTCGTCCGGCGCGGGCTCGCCTATGTCCCAAAGGGATGCTAGGCATGATCATGGGTGTGCAGGCCCGGACTGACTGGCTGCGAGGCAATCGCGCAGGTCGCTGGATTGCCAGATGCCGGGTGGCCGGGGTCCTGCACAAATGGACGAGCGCTCGAGGGGTCAGTCGCGATCCGGCCTCGCACCTCCCGTGTCGGAAGCCCAGGACCAAATTGCTCATGAACCAGACGATTGAACTTCTGAAAAGGCGTCGTTCCGTAGCCCCCATCGCTTTATCGGGGCCGGGGCCGACTTCCGAGGAGCTGGTGACGCTGCTGCAGGTTGCCTCACGCGTTCCCGATCACGGCAAGCTGGTTCCCTTCCGCTTCATCACTTTCGAAGGAGATGCCCGCTTCGCGGCCGGTCGCATCATAGCCGACAGGCTCAAGGCAGATCAGCCCGATCTTGACGAGAGCCGACTGGAGCTGGAGCGCAAGCGCCTCGCTCACGCGCCCCTCGTTGTCGGTGTCATTTCCCGAGCTGGCCCGCATGCAAAGATCCCGGAATGGGAGCAGGTGCTGAGCGCCGGTGCAGTCTGCATGAACTTGGTTGTGGCTGCCAACGCTATGGGCTTTGCGGCTTCCTGGCTCACCCAATGGTATTCGTACGATTCGCGAATCACTGCGAAATTCGGCGTCGCCCCAGACGAAAAGGTCGCGGGCTTTGTTCATATCGGTCGAGCCTCCGGCACTCCTGAAGATCGGGTTCGCCCGGTGCTTGCCGACATCGTCACTCGTTTCCAGGGCTGAGGGAGATCCCACTTGTTCTTCGAACCTAACAAGCGCGACCGTTCGATTCTCAAGCATGATCCGTTCAAGGCGCTGATCGCACCGCGGCCGGTTGGCTGGATCTCCAGCCGCGACCGGGAGGGGAGGATCAATCTCGCCCCCTACAGTTTTTTCAATGCCTTCTCGGGGGACCCGCCAATCGTTGGGTTTTGCAGCGAGGGCGAGAAGGATTCCCTGACCTTCGCCCGCGATAGCGGAGAGTTCGTCTGGAACATGGCGACCTATGACCTGCGCTTCCAGATGAGCGAGACCTCGGCTCCGCTGGCTCGTGGCGACAGCGAGTTCAACCATGCCGGACTGACCATGGCGCCGTCCGAACTTGTGAAGGCGCCGCGGGTCAAGGAAAGTCCGGCTCAGCTCGAATGCAAGGTGACCCAGATCACCCAGCTCGTGGACATGAACGGTGGCATTACACCGCGCTTCCTTTGCATGGGGCAGGTGATCGGAATCCATATTGATGACCGCTTCATCGCCGACGGCATCGTCCAGATCCCGCTGATGAAGCCGATCGCCCGCTGCGGCTATCAGGACTATACGGTCCTTGACCGGGTATTTTCGATCAAGCGACCGGAAGGGGCAGGCAATCGGGAGGGTGGCGGCTGATTTGTCGCCTAATTGAAATCCTGATCGCAGGACGTCGTTCATAAACAAGGCGGGCCATGGCCCGCCTTTTGCTTTGTTAAAACCGTGGCGTGCTGTCGGTCGGCACCAGCGTGACCGGCAGGTTCCGGAGGAACGCTCTGAAGGGCTCTCGAACAGAGAGGTTCCCCGATGAAAGCTCTGCCTGTGCTGGCCCTTCTCGCTCTCGCAACCCCTGCCTCAGCTCACGATAAATGGTGGAGCGGCCGCGAGGTCGATCCCGCCACCAAGCGCTACTGTTGCGGTGACAACGACATCAAGCATCTCACCAAAGAAGAAGTGAAGCTCGTCCCTGGCGGTTACCAGCTCGGGGATACGGGTGAGTTCGTGCCGGAAACCCGAACACAGCCCTCCGTCGATGGTGAGTATTGGGTCTTCAGGTGGGGCAATCCGGTTCAGACCCAGTGCTTCTTCGCTCCCGTTCAGAGCATGTGACGCGCGCCTTGGGCGCGCGTCGGGCGTGAAATGGCTTCAGCGCTTGAACTCGCCGAGACCGGGCTTGAACACCTTCTCGTCGAGGAACTGCTTCATGGCCTTCTCGCGACCCTTCTCCGGGTCGATGAACTTCAGGGCATCGCTCTTGCAGTGCAGATAATCCATGGCCTGATCCTGGCTCATGCCGCGCACCGAGCGCACCGCTTCCTTGGTGTAGCGCACGGCCGCGGGGCTCTTTGCCTCGAGCTTGCGGGCAAGCTCCATGGTGGCTTCGCGTAGGTTGGTGACGGGAACTGCCTTGTTGACAAATTTCATGGCGGCGGCTTCAGCGCCATTAAACTTGTCGCCTGTCACCGAGTAATACATGGCATCGCGATAGCCCAGGATCTGGGTCACGGCCCATGCAACCAGCCCGCCCGGGATGATGCCCCAGTTCACTTCGGACAGTCCGAAGGTTGCGTCATCGGCAGCAATGGCGAAGTCGCAGGCGATCACCGGGGTGAAGCCGCCGCCAAAGCAATAGCCATGCACCATGGCGATGGTGGCCTTTGGAAAGCGGGAGAGCTTGTCCCAGCGCCATGCCTGTGACGCAAGGCCGGCGCGACGCATGGCTTTCGGGTTGCCGTCATTGGCGCGGAAGAAGAGCTTCAGGTCCTGACCAGCGCAGAAATTGCCGCCGGCGCCGGTGATCACCACGACCTTTGTCTGGTCATCCTCAGCGGCCCAGTCGAGCGCGTCGCACATGTCATTATGCAGCTGCGGGCTCATGGCATTGCGCTTTTCCGGGCGGTTCAGAATGACGAAGGTGGTGCCTCCGTCGCGCTCGATCTTCACGGTTTCGAGCTTGATCACGTCGTCCGACATGGCCGTTCCTTTCGTTTCCTCATGGGTGTTTTTGTTGAGCCGGGATCCGGCCTGCCAGCAGCCTAACGGATCAGGCGGGGCAAGGTCGAGCCTTTAGCGAAGTGCCCCCGAGGCGCGTGCGAGAATACGCTGGGCCAGCAGCAGATGCGGCCGTGCCATCATCACGCCGTCGACCGACACAACGCCGGCGCCTGTTGCAAAGGCAGAAACAATGGCCTGTGCCTTTGCTATGGCCTCCTTCGAGGGCATGAAGCAGGCATTGATCACGGGCACCTGTGCGGGATGGATGGCCAGCTTGCAGGTGAAGCCATCCTGTCTTGCGGCCTCGCATTCGGCGCGCAGACCTGCCTCGTCGCGGAAATCGGCGAAGATCGCGTCGACTGGTTCAACGCCAGCTGCGCGCGCTGCAATGAGGGTGAGGTCCCGCGCCAGCGCGTAGGGCCCGGTCAGTTGCCTGTCTGCCCGCCGGTTTGCCTCAGCCCCGAGAGCGGCGGAAAGGTCCTCTGCCCCCCAGGCCAGGCCCTGGAGCCTGTGGCTGGCGCCTGCATAGGTCGAGAGGCCGAAGATCGAGGCAGGGGTTTCTGTGGCTATGGCCAGGATGCCGGTGGCCCCGTCAGCAAGGCCGAGTTCCGCTTCGCGCACGGCGAGCTTGGCGCCGAGATGCTGGACATCCGCACCGTTGCGCGCCTTTGGCAGGATGATGGCATCGGGGCCCGCTGCCATGACCGTGTCGAGATCCGCGTCGATCAGTCCGCTCTCGAGCGCGTTGATCCGGATGAAAAGACCCGGCCTTTCGGGCAGGCGTCGGGCCTGTTTTACGAAGTCGCGCGCCCGCAAGCGGGCCTGGGCCTTGGCCGGGCTGGCAATGGAATCCTCCAGATCGAGGATCAGCGCGTCCGCGCCGCTTTGCAGGGCCTTCTCAAGCTTGCGATCCGAATCAGCCGGTACGAAGAGCAGGGAGCGCATGGGCTTGTCACTCGATAGCTGGGGAGCGCCGGCAGATATGGTCGGACTGATCCTTGCCGATCCTGAAGCGATCAAAATAAAGGCTGCCGTGCGGATGGCAGCAGGTTTCTTCAGGCATGTCCGACTCCCGAATTTAAACCTCCGTTTACCATAAACGGAGATTGTGGGTTCCAGAGTTCATAGTCTGCGGAAGCAGAACATCGGGATTTCAGTTGATGATCGTGCGCAGATTTCTTGCCTGGGCGCAAAATGCACCGGCCGCCGCGCGCGCCAAAGGGGCGGGGGCCTTGGCGCGTGCCTGGCTCTATTCCGACCTTTCCCCGGATGATCGGCGCGAGGCCCTGGTGGCCATGACAGCGCTCCTCGACGATTCGGCCATCGCCGTCCGCCAAGCCCTTTCCGAAGTGCTTGCAAACCATTCGCAGGCACCTCGCCACATCGTTTCCATGCTGGCTGTCGACCATGCCGACGTCGCACTGCCTGTTCTGGCGCACTCCCCCCTGCTGAGCGATGCGGAGCTTATCGACTGCGCGACCATTGGCGATACCTTCTGCCAATGCGCCATCGCCAGCCGCTCCGGACTCTCAGGCGGGGTGGCAGCCGCCCTGGCTGAAATTGGCAGTGCCGATGCTGCCATCATGCTTGCCCGCAATGAGACCGCGGAGCTCACACATCCTGTCCTGCGCCGGTTGATCGAGCGCTTCTGGGATGACGGGGCTGTGCGGGAAGCGATTCTGGTGCGTCCCAATCTGCCCGCCGTGCTGCGGGCGGAGCTGGTGGCGGCAACTGCCCGTGCGCTGTCGGCCTTTGTCACCGCCTGTTCCTGGCTCCCGGAAGAGCGCGCACGTCGTGCGACACGGGAGGCAGCGGAACGGGCTCATCTGATCATCGCGGGGGATGATGGCGAGGGGGCAGCACAAGGCCTTGTCGATTTGGTCGGGCATCTGCGCCGCTCCGGGCAGTTGACGCCGGGCTTCATCTTGCGAGCCTTGCTGGCGGGTCATCTTGCGCTTTGCGAGGTTGCCCTGAGCGATCTTTCAGGTCTTCCGCTTAAGCGGGTTTCGGGATTGATGCGGGACCACCGCAATGTCGGCTTCTCGGCCTTACTGACCCGCGCAGGACTTCCCGCTTCCATCTTCCCGGCAGTGCGCGCAGCGCTTGCCGCCATCGAGGAGGCAGGACTGACCGTTTCCCTCACCGGCCGGCTGTCGCGGCTCGTGGTGGAAAGGGCACTCAACGCCTGCGAGCATCTCGCGCCTGAAGACAGCGGCAAGGTCCTCGCCCTGTTGCGTCGGTTCGAGGCTGAAGCCGCTGTCGAAGAGGCGCGCGACGAAGCCGTCCGCCTGAGCCGCCCGGATGTGCCAGCACACAGGCAAGTTGTCATCGACCTCGATGCGATCGAGGCGGAGCTTTTCGAAGCCGCCTGATCGGGTACTTGTGGCCATTTGGCAACAACTTTCCTGAAGACGTTACGTTAGCCCGACACGGGCAACGTCGCCCGTTCTCACCCTGCTTTCTGACTAGGTTGGCTCAATTCCCGGATTCGCCGGGGATGCTGGACGTGTGATGGGGCCATTGGGGCTTCGCACGACTGGTGAGGGCCGATGGGTGCAGAATTGCCGGTTTGCCGGCTCGGCCTTCAAGTTCATTTTGACGGAGGTTTTTCATGAAGCTCGTTTCGAGTCTTCTTTTGTCGTCCGTAGCGGCTTTTGCCGTCGTCGGAGCCCAGGCGGCCGATCTGCCGTCCAAGAAGGCGGCACCTTCCACCTATGTGAAGATCTGCGACGCCTATGGCGCCGGCTTCTTCTACATCCCGGGCACGGATACCTGCCTGCGCGTTGGCGGTTACGTTCGCGCTGAGTATCAGTATACGCCGGCCAAGCGCGTCGTGACGCTCTCGACTTCCAGCTACACGGATCCGGCTCAGGTTTCAGGGTCGCTCGACACGTCGGGCATGGAAATGCGTGGTCGTGCAGAGCTTGATGCGCGAACGGAAACTGCCTGGGGCACGGCTCGCACGTTCATTCGTCTGCGCCTGACCAACAATGATGGCATCCGCGTGTTCACGCAGGCGAACAACGGCACCTACACCAACCAGGGTGGCGCGGCTTCGCAGGGCACGACCCTCGAGGCGGCTTCGGTTCAGTGGGCCGGCTTCACCTTCGGCATCGCGCCGAACAACTACGGGTTCATGCCGTCGATCTTCTACAGCAGCACGCCTTGGGCGGGCTTCCCGAACGGCCAGAAGCAGATCGCCTATACGGCGACCTTTGGTGGTGGCCTGTCGGCAACTGTGGCGATCGAAGACAAGGGCGAGTGGAACACTGCCGTTGCCAAGACCTACAACAACACCCCAGCAAACGGCTATCAGTTCACGGCTAACATCCGTTATGATCAGCCTTGGGGCTGGGCGATCGTGCATGGCACCGTCGGTAACAACTCCTACAACAACTCCTACACCACCGCTGGTGCAGCTCCGGGCGTGCTCGCAGGCATCGGCGCTTCCGGCTTCGGTGCTCTGAACGGCTCTTCCACCAAGTCCGAATATTCGGTCGGTGCGACCGCGATGTTCAACCTTCCGATGCTTGCCCCCGGCGACAAGCTGTGGCTTACAGCTAACTACGCAAACGGTTGGATCGGTGGTCTGCTCTCCACCGGTGGCCTGAGCAACATCTCGAACTCCTCGGGTGGTCGTATCCTTGGTGGCATCGGCCGTGTTGACACCAACATCACCGTTACCGGCGGTGCTGGATCGCTGGCTTCGCCGTTCACAATCGGTAACACGACCGGTTGGAACGTCGCTGCTGCGCTCGTTCATAACTGGACTGCCAACTGGCGTTCGCAGGCTGCTGCTGGTTATGTCGAAATCAATCCGTCGACCACAACGCTCGCCAACCAGTGGGGCAAGGGCCGCGTGTTTGAAGTTCAACATTCTCTGATCTTCTCGCCGGTCAAGGATCTCGACATCGGTCTTGAGCTCCAGTACGTCAACCTGAAGAACAACGTTCAGAACGCGAATGCTGCCTTCGTGGCTGCTGGTTCGCCGGGCCTGAGCGAAAGTGGCTGGTCATCCAAGCTGCGCGTTGAGCGTAACTTCTAATCTGATCTGCTTGTGATGTTGTACGGCCCGGCATTCTTGTCGGGCCGTATTTATTTAATAACTCAAGTTAAGTCGCGTTGCAGCGGACAACTCTGCGTCAAGTGGCAAGATATCCTTGCGTTCATTCTTACGGAAAACTCATTTCCGGCTTGTTTTTCATTGCAGAAGGTCTATGTTGGTCATGTTGATACTCGCCCCGTTTTCGGGCTTCATTTTTAGAGAACGACATTGAACGACAAGGCTGAATTGATCGCCTCAGCGCGATTTGCATCCCGCTTTTTCAGGGTCTTCATCAGCATCCGTGCGAAGTACAATCTAGATTATGATGAACTCATCATCTTCTTCGCGCTGGGTCGCCTGAACTTTGATCCGTCACAGGCGCCCATGATGTTCGTGAAACCCACCAACATCGTTTCCCTTGCGGAGTTCGTCTGCATCCCGCGCGAAACCCTGCGGCGCAAGCTCGTACGGCTCGAGGAAAAGGATCTCGTCCATCGCACAAGTTATGGCTTCGTTGTGAAGGACCTGATGCTGTGGCGGCGGATTTCTGAAATGGGCCATCTCGGCCTCGAACTCGAAGCCTGACAGTCGTTCAGCCGAACTGCTCCCGCAGGATTCGTTCGTCGAGGGAATGGCCGGGATCGTGCAGCAGCACAAGGCCCGTTGCATGGTCCATTTCGATATTGACCTCTGCGACGTTCTTCGTCTCGAAATGATCGGCCACCGCATTCACCGGGCGCTTCTCGGCCTCGAGAATTGTGATGGTCACGACCGCGCGATTTGGCAGCAGTGCGCCGCGCCAGCGCCTCGGCCGAAAGGCGGAGATCGGGGTCAGTGCCATGAGGGGTGCGTCAAGCGGCAGAATGGGGCCGTCGGCCGAGAGATTATAGGCTGTCGACCCCGCAGGGGTTGCAACGAGCAGGCCATCCGCGACCAGTTCGCCCATGCGCTCCTTGCCGTCGAGCGAGATGCGCAATTTCGCTGCCTGATAGGATTGGCGTAGCAAAGAGACTTCGTTGATGGCGCGCGCCACCTCGACCCGTCCATCCACCGTTGTCGCCCGCATGATTAGAGGATGAACAGTTGATGCATGCGCGCTGGCCAGTCGGTCTCGCAGGCCGCTTTCCTGATATTCATTCATCAGGAAGCCGACTGAACCGCGGTTCATGCCGAAAATCGGCTTTCCCGATCCCATGAAGCGATGAAGAACCTGAAGCATGAGGCCGTCGCCGCCGAGGGCCACGATGACGTCCGACTGTTCTGGGGCCACGTTGCCATAGCGGGTTTCCAGACGAACAAGGGCAGCGTCTGCCTCCGGGGTCCCCGATGACAGGAAGGCAATCTGTCCGAAGCGATTTTCAGCTCCCGCCTGCGCCAGCATGAACCCGGTCCGTTTCCCTTGTTAAGCGCGCTCTGTGTAGCTGGAACCAGCGGAGCGGGGAAGGGCGGTCAGACCGTTTCGATTTCGACGGTGAATGTCTTTTCGTCGAGCGGCTTGAAGCCATGGGCTTCGAGGACGTCACTGCGTACGCTCGGGCGATGATCCTCGACGCCCATGACGATGGACTGGCAGGACTTGGTGCGGGCGAATTCACCAATTGCGTCGATCATCGCCGTCTGCAGGGCCTTGCCCGGCAGATGCAGCAGGATGAGGTCTCGGATCATCAGGACCCTGCGGGAGGGCAGGGATCGACGAGCAGACCATGCGAACAGGCCATGAACATAGCCCCGAGGATCCTCAAGGCACATGACCCCGCCTTCCCCCTTTCCCTGCTCGCGGACGTAGCCTCGCCACGCCGCCCGGTCGAGGGCCGGTGCGTAAAGGTGAGCCAAGGGGAAAGCTCGGTCAGCGCTTCGGGGCTGGACCGGACCTAGGCTGAAGAGGTTTGGCTCGCGGCCCGGAATTGTTAACATGCTGCCAGTTTGAGGCTTGCATCCAGCTTCACATTGACGCAAATCAAGAGTGACTTCCGATTGCCGTGGGGCTCATGCTAAGGTCTTGGCCGAAGCTGACTTAACCTTGGCTGAAGCCGGGTTGGCGCAGCAATCGGAGACCTCGGGGTATCATATGGCTGCCTTCCGCGACCCGGGCATTGCAACACCGCTAACCGTTTGTCCAAACGGCCAGAGTTCCCGTGATTGCGATCGTTGTCGCGTCCGAACCCTTAGCCTGTGTGCCGCCTTGGAGCCCGATGAACTCAGCGACCTCGACAAGCTCGCCCGTACTGTGAACTTTGGCGGTCGCGACACACTGTTTGAGCAGGACGAGCCTTCCGACCTGGTTTTCAACATCACGGCTGGAGCTGTCCGCCTTTACAAGCTGCTTCCAGATGGCCGCAGGCAGATTGTCGGCTTCGCCCTTCCTGGCGACTTCCTTGGCCTTTCCATGAGCGAGAAGAATGCCTTCACGGCTGATGCGCTGACGCCGGTGACGGCCTGCCAGTTCTCGCGGCCGCATTTTTCCGACTTCCTCGACGAAAAGCCGCATCTCCTGCGCCGCCTCCATTCCATGGCAAGCCATGAGCTTAGCCTTGCCCAGGACCAGATGGTGATCCTTGGCCGTCGCACGGCGGAGGAGAAGGTGGTCTCCTTCCTGATGGGCCTGCGCAGCCGCTGGTCGCGAATCAATGGATCCATGTTCCATGTTCCGCTGCCCATGACGCGGCAGGACATCGGCGATTTCCTTGGACTTACCGTCGAGACAGTCAGCCGCATGCTGACGCGCCTTGCCCGTGAGAAGGCAATCGTGATCGTGCCCGATGGGGTGCGCCTTCTCGACATTCCGCGCCTAGAGGCCATTGCGGCTTCCTGAAGCAGCCCGGGACGTTTGACCCTCCTCGTGGTTCGCATAATGTTGCGCCACTTTTGCCACCCTGATTTTCAGGAAAGCTGACCCATGACTGTTCGCGTCGAGGACGAATCCCTGGCCATCATCAAGTCCGCTGTCGGACAGCCGGTGCTTCGCAATGAAGATCCCAAACTCCTGCGCGGTGAGGGGACCTACACCGATGATGTGAATGTGGATGGCCAGCTCTACATGGCTATGGTGCGCAGCCCCTATGCCCATGGCCTCATTCGCGGCATCGACACTGAGGCAGCGCGCGCTATGACCGGAGTCGTGGCGGTCTATACCGGGGCAGATCTTGCCGCCGCCGGTTATGGCCCTTTTCCATTCCGCGTGGCGCTGAGCAATCGTGATGGTTCGCCGCTGGTGAAGCCGATGCGCTACGCCCTTCCAACGGAAAAGGTGAGTTTTGTGGGCGACCCCGTTGCCTGCGTCATCGCGCAAACTGCAGCTGAGGCACAGGATGCCGCCGAAGCGGTGCAGCTCGACATCGAGCAGCTGCCAGCCGTGATCGAGGCGCGCGATGCGGCCAAGCCCGGCGCACCGACTGTCATGCCGGAATTGCCCAACAACATCGCGCTCGACTATCATTTCGGTGACAGCGCGAAGGTGGAGGAGGCTTTCCGAAGCGCTCATCACGTCACGCGCCTGCATCTCATCGACAATCGCATCGTCATCAATGCCATGGAGCCGCGCTCCTGCGTTGCGCTTTATGACAAGTCCGAGCAGAAGTTTACGCTCCATGCGCCAACGCAGGGCGTCGTCGGCTCGAAGTCCGTTGCGGCCGAGATGATGAAGGTGCCGCCGGAGAAAATGCGCTACGTAGCCGCGAATGTTGGTGGCTCCTTCGGCATGAAGGGCTCGATCTTCCCCGAATATATCTGCGCGCTGCATGGGGCGCGCGAATTGGGTCGTCCGGTGAAATGGACAGACAAGCGTTCCGAGAGTTTTCTGTCCGACCATCATGGCCGCGACCAGGAATTCGAATGCGAACTCGCCCTCGACAAGGACGGGCACTTCCTGGCGATACGCTGCAATGGCTTTGGCAATCTCGGCGGCTACATGACGCAGATCGGGCCGCTGTTCTCCTCCTTCAACATCGTAAAGCATGTGAACGGCGTCTATCGCACGCCGCTCATCGAGGTGAACACGCTGGTTGCCTTCACCAACACCGTGCCTGTTACCGCCTATCGCGGCGCGGGTCGTCCCGAGGGCAATTACTATCTCGAGCGGCTCGTCGATCAGGCAGCGCTGGAGATGGGCATCGATCCGGTGGACCTGCGTCGGCGCAATCACATTCAGCCGGATCAGATTCCCTACAAAGGTCCGTCGGGCTCGGTTTATGATTCGGGAAATTTCCCTGCGATCCTCGACAAGGCGCTCGAACTCTCCGACTGGAACGGCTATGCGGCGCGCCATGCTGACAGCGCCAAGCGGAGCAAGGTGCGCGGTCGTGGCATCGGCCAGTTCCTGGAAGTGACGGCGCCGGTCGCTGGCGAACTCGGCAAGATCACATTCGATGCGGATGGGTCGGTGACGCTCTACACGGGCTCGCATGATCACGGGCAGGGACACTGGACGACCTTCGCGCAGGTGCTGTCGACGCAGCTCGGCGTGCCCTTCGAGAAGATCAAGCTGTCGCAGGATGACTCCGACCTGCTGCGCGTGGGCACGGGTACGGGTGGCTCCAAGTCGCTGATGTGCAGTGGTACGGCGATTGTCGAGGCCAGCGAAAAGGTGATTGAGAAGGGCAAGGCGCTTGCCTCCTATATTCTCGAGGCCAGTGCGTCTGACATTTCGTTCGAGGCCGGCCGTTTCACCATTGCGGGTACGGATCGTTCGGTCTCGCTGATGGATCTTGCCGACAAGCTGCGGCAGGGCGCGAGCCTTCCGGAGGATGCGCCCAAGTCGCTCGATGTCGACCATGTGTCGAGCGCCAAGCCGGCGACCTATCCCAATGGCTGCCATATCTGCGAGGTCGAGGTGGATCCGGAGACGGGTGTCATCGAGATCGTGCGTTATACGACCGTTGGCGACTTCGGCGTCGTGGTGAACCCGCTCGTGGTGAAGGGGCAGGTCATCGGCGGCATCGTGCAGGGCATCGGCCAGTGCCTCTATGAGAACACGGTCTATGGAGAGGACGGCCAGCTCGCGACCGGCTCCTTCATGGACTATGCGATGCCGCGCGCCGAGAACGCGCCGATGTTCACCTATGGTGCGCTGTCCTATCCCGCCACGACCAATCCGCTTGGGGTGAAGGGGTGTGGCGAGGCAGGATGCGCCGGATCGCTGACCTCGATCATGAATGCGATCTGCAATGCGCTGTCGGCCTTTGGAGTGACACATATCGACATGCCGGCGACGCCGCAGAAGGTCTGGGATGCTATCCAGGCTGCACGGCGCGCCAAGGCAGCGTAATGCAAGATTAGGCTCGCGCCGCGCAGCCTTGACGCGGGCGCGAGCCTTCCCACATTGGATGGTCATCCGCCCAGGCGGATATGGGTCGGGGCCCCTCTGGTCGTCGAGGCGTCGACGATGATGTCGGACGTCCACTTGCTCTTGCGCGACGCAGCGCGACCGCATTGGAGGCCGGCATGGCGCTTCCCTGTGATGATCTGCCCGGAGCCTGACGGTGAACCATCTTCTTGACCCGAACATCTGGGCGAGCTTCGTCACCCTCACGGTCCTCGAGATCGTGCTGGGGATCGACAATCTCATTTTCATCGCGATTGTGGCCGGCAAGCTTCCGGTCCAGCAGCAGGCCAGGGCCCGGACCATCGGGCTCGCGCTTGCGCTGGCCACGCGGTTGCTGCTGCTGGCGTCTATTTCCTGGCTGGTCGGCCTGACCCAGACGATCTTTACGGTGCTCGGGCAGGGCTTTTCCTGGCGTGACCTGATCATGGCCGGTGGCGGGCTCTTCCTGCTCTTCAAGGGCACGACCGAGATCCACGAGCAGATCGAGGGGGAAGGCCATGGCGCCCACGATGAACCCGGATCAAAAGGCCGTCAGGTCGGGTTTGCCCAAACGATCGGGCAGATCATCCTGCTCGATATCGTCTTCTCCCTCGACAGTGTGATTACGGCTGTCGGCATGGCCGACAATCTTTGGGTGATGTCGGCTGCGGTGGTGGTTGCTGTCATGATCATGCTCTTTGCGTCCGGGCCGGTGGCGAATTTTGTCCAGAAGCATCCAACCGTGAAGATGCTGGCGCTCTCCTTTCTGCTGCTGATCGGCATGGTGCTGGTGGCTGATGGTGTTGGGTTCCATATCCCCAAGGGCTTCGTCTATACGGCCATGGCGTTCTCGGTGTCGGTCGAGGCGCTCAACCTGCTGGCCCGCCGCCGCCGTAAGGCCCCGCCAACCTGAAGCGATCAAACTTCCGAAGCGGGAGCCTTGGAAAGCCTCCGGGCTTGTGGCAGTTTGCGCCCCACGGCGGCCGGCCAAGTGCGCGGCTGCAAATGGCTCATCGGGAGGATGCCTTGGCCAAAATCGAACTCAATGTCGATGGGAAGGCGCACAGCATTGAAGCGGACGGGGACATGCCCCTGCTCTATGCGCTGCGCGATGATCTCGGCCTCAAGAATCCGCGCTTTGGCTGCGGCCTTGCCCAGTGCGGCGCCTGCACGGTTCTGATCGATGGAGAGCCCTCGCGCTCCTGCTCGATCCCGGTGGACAGCCTGAAGGGCAAGAAGATCACGACGCTCGCCGGCATCCAGAAGGATGGCAAGCCCCACAAGGTGCAGCAGGCCTTCATCGACGAGCAGGTTCCCCAGTGCGGCTATTGCCTCAACGGCTGGGTCATGACCTCGGTGGCTTTCCTCGAGAAGACGCCGAAGCCCAATGACGCCCAGATCCGCGAGGCCCTGAGCGGCCTCAAGTGCCGCTGCGGCACCCATGTCGCCATCCTGCGCGCCGTCAAGCGCGCGGCCCAGGCCTGAGGGAGATCGCCATGAATGTGAACATCAATCGCCGCTCGCTTCTCAAGGGCATGGGCGCTCTCACCATTGCCGTGACGCTGCCGGGGGTGAAAGCTCGCGCTGGCATCCTGCCGTCGCGCTTTCCGCTGAAGCCGGATCGCCTGGCGAGCTACATCAGCATCAACCAGGACGGTTCCGCGGTCGCCTGGATTGGCAAGGTCGACATGGGCCAGGGCACCGAGATGGGCTGGGCCATGATGGTGGCCGAGGAACTCGATCTCGCGGTCGATCGTGTGACGCTCGTGCAGGGTCACACGGATGTGACCGTCAACATGGGCGGTGCCTCCGGCTCCACCGGAATCTGGAAAGGCGGGGCTTCGCTGCGGGCTGCGGCTGCGGAAGCGCGCCGTGTGCTCGTCGAGATGGCGGCCGGCAAGCTGGGCGTCTCTGCTGAAGAGCTGTCAGTTGACAATGGCGTCGTGAGCGTGACCTCGGATGCGACCCGCAAGGTGTCCTATGGCGAGTTGATCGGCGGCCAGCATTTCGATGCCGAGCTGGAATGGAACAAGGTGATCGGCAGCGACCTCGAGGTGAAGGGCGTCGCCAAGCCGAAGGCGCCGAAGGACTACAAGATCGTCGGCAAGACTGGCGTGCGCCGCCGCGATGTCGCGGACAAGGTGCTGGGCAAGATCGACTACATTGTCGATGTGAAGACAGAGGGCATGCTGCATGGCCGCATGATCCGCCCGGCCGTCGCGGGTGCCGTGCCGACCGCCGTGGATGAGAAATCCATCGCCCATATCCCGGGTGCGAAGGTCGTCTGGGACAAGGGCTTCATCGGTGTCGTGGCGCCGCGCGAGTGGGATGCGATCAAGGCGTCGAAGGCGCTCAAGATCACCTGGTCCGATGCCAAGCCGCCCTTCCCGGGCAACAAGAAGATCTATGATCACATCCGGGCCGCTCCGGTCATCAAGCGGGACGTGGACAAGGAGAAGGGCAAGATCGACGAGGCCTTCGCGAAGGCTGCGAAGGTCATCGAGGCCACCTATGAATGGCCCTTCCAGTCTCATGCCCCCATGGGCCCTGCCTGTGGCGTCGCCGATGTGAAGGCGGATAGCGCCCATATCTGGTCGGGCACGCAGAAGCCCCACTATGGGCGCGATGGCGTGGCCATCATGCTGGGCATGCCCGATGACAAGGTGGTCTGCACCTCCATGTCGGGCCCGGGTTCCTATGGCCGCAACGATGCCGGTGATGCGGCCATGGATGCTGCGGTTCTGTCCAAGGCGGTGGGAAAGCCGGTTCGTGTTCAGGGCATGCGCCATGAAGGTCATGGCTGGGACCCCAAGGCACCGGCTTCGGTTCACACCTCCAAGGTGGCCCTCGATGACAAGGGCAACATCCTGGGCTGGTATTTCGAGTCGAAGGTCTTCTCGAAGCGCGACTGCTTCAACAACGAAGGCCATCCGGCCCATACGCTGGCAGGCCAGCTCATGGGGGTGCCGCTGAAGCCGACCCTGATCTTCGGCGGTCCGGATGAAAACTATGATTTCCCGGCCTTCCAGAAGATCTCGAATATCATTCCGCCGCTGCTCGAGCGGGCCTCGCCCCTTCGGACCGCGCATATGCGCGACCCCGGCGGGCCGCAGGTTCACTTCGCGGTCGAGAGCTTCATGGACGAGGTGGCCTATGGGCTTGGCATGGACCCGCTCGCCTTCCGGCTGAAGTATGTCAACAACCCGCGCGACGTCGCGGTCATGAAGGCGGTGGCGGAGAAGGCGGGATGGCAGCCCCGCACGGCGCCGCGCAAGCAGGTCAAGGGCGACGTGATGGTGGGGCAGGGCATCTCCTATGCCTCCCGCGCCGGAACCCGCGTGGCCATGATTGCGGAGGTGGAAGTCCACCGCACGACCGGCCGGATCTGGGTGCGCAAATATACGGTCGCCCAGGACTGCGGGCAGATCATCAATCCCGACCTGCTCAGGATGACGGTCGAGGCCAATGTGGTGCAGAGCACCAGCCGGGCCACGCTGGAGGAAGTGACCTTCGACGAGAAGGGTGTCACCAGCCTCGACTGGACCGGCTACCCGATCCTCGACATGAAGGACGCGCCCGAGACCATCGACGTGATCCTCATCGATCGTCCTGACGTGGCACCCACAGGCGCCGGCGAGGCCTCGTCCCGTCCGACCGCAGCGGCCATTGCCAATGCGATCTATGACGCAACCGGCGTCCGCCTGCGCCAGGCGCCCCTGACCCCGGCCCGCCTCAAGGCACAGATGGCCTGAGGGCGCCAGAAAGACCCGCTGATGAGGCGGGTCTTTCTGTAAATATTCCCGGTCAGGAATTTTTAGCTTGACAGCGTGCCGCTGGTTGGGCTATAAAGGTGCACGCTCCCGAATTGGATCTTCCTTCGGGGGCGTTTTGATTCCGGGGGGCTGAAGATGGGCCAGGAGCCAAGGGGGGCTCGCTTCTTTCGCAGGAGCATTGCCAATAAAGCGGATTTTGGAAAAGTCTAAATTCCTATCTTCAAATCCCAATCGATCCTTGAAAAGGGCCTATGGACCTTCGAAGCGGTGCCATCCCTACTGGCCTAAGCTTGACGATAGTGCATCCGTCAGATCAGCTTCGTCTTCCGCCGGCATACTGGTGGATACCGGGGAGGCGCGAATGCCTGGAAGAAGCATCATCGCCGTATCGACGCTCTGCTTATCTTTGGTGTCATCTTCGATCGGGGCAATCGCGCAAGCAGTGAGCAGAGAAAATCTCTCCGGCGCCTGGCAACTCGAATCTGCTGTCTTCATAGCCGCCGATGGAACCAAGATCGACAGCTTCGGTTCCAACCCTGTCGGACGGATCACTCTGACATCTGACGGAACCTACTCACTGATCATCCTGCGAGCGGACCTTCCAAAAGTCGCATCGAACAATCGCCTACAGGCAACGCCAGAAGAAAATAAAGCCATTGTCACCGGGAGCGTTGCGCATTTTGGCAGCTATGATGTCTCCGGAAATTCAATCTCCCTGAAAATCGGCTTCGGCACATTTCCAAACACGAACGGCTCGGAGCAAAAGCGGGACATCGTAGACTTCACGAATGACTCCTGGAAATGGGTAGTCAATGAGCGCGGTGGCCAGTCCGTCAATCAGTGGAAGCGCGTGAAATAAGACGGCGTATCTGTGGTCAGCCCCCATTGGGTGATCCGATGTAAATGTTAGTTCATGATCGGCCTTGGCGCTATGGCTGGGGTGGCCGGCGTAGCTGGTCCGGGTTGCGTAGCCGGCCACTGCACGGCCTCGGGGGCTGGTG
>CAISZN010000221.1 GCA_903889985.1 uncultured Hyphomicrobiales bacterium
TCAGCCCGTGGTAGATCTCATCCGAGATGAAGGAGATGCCCAGCTGATCACAGGTTGCGCAGACAGCGGCCAGATCCTCGCGGCTCATCATCGTGCCAGAGGGATTGGCCGGGCTCATCAACAGGACGCCGTCGAGCGGCGCTCGCGCATGGGCCGCCATGATCATCTCAGCTGTGACGACATAGCCGCTGGCCTGGCTGGTCTCGATACAGACGGCCTCGATACCCAGCGCATGGAAGATGTTGAGATAGGCGGGGTAACCGGGAGCCGATATAGCCACCCTCGCACCGGCATCGAACAGCGCCAGGAAGGCCAGCAGGAAGCCCCCGGACGAGCCCGTCGTCACGACGATGCGGTCCGGAGACACATCAACGCGATAGGTTTCGAGATAATGTCGGGCAATGCGAGCCCGCAAGCTCGCACGACCTAGCGCTTCGGTGTAGCCGACACGCCCGCCGGCAAGTGCCGCGGCCGCAGCGTCCCGGGCAGCGCGCGGCGGCGGGCCGCCTGGCTCGCCGATTTCAAGATGGATGACATCATGTCCGCTTCGCTCGATCTGGCCGGCGGCTGAGAGGACATCAAGGGCGATAAATGGGGAGACCTGACTGCGACGGGACGGCTTCAACAATGGCACTCCACCTGTTTCAATGCACCGGTCTTGCGATTCATGGATTTCGCCCTGCAACCGCCATAATGACCGCCCCCAAATCCGCCGTCAGGCGAGGTAACAGATGAGACATGCTTTGGCGGGACGAAGCCCTATCAGCAAGAAGTTGAGATGGCCAACGCAAGCGATGGCGCTCCTAGCTGCATGCCTGACTGCCAGCAATTTGCGGGCCGAAGACATCCCACAGGGCGCTATCCCCGGTGTCATCCGCGATGCGGAGACCGAGCAACTCCTGCGCGACTACGCAAATCCCATCCTGAAGGCGGCTGGCGTCAATGTGGGGGCGACCAAGATCATCCTGATCGGTGACCGCAGTTTCAATGCTTTCGTCGCCAATGGCCGGAAGATCTTCGTCAATGTTGGCGCCTTGATGGAGGCAAAGACCCCCAACGAGATCATCGGCGTTCTCGCCCACGAGACCGGGCATATTGCCGACGGGCATCTGGCGGGGCTTCACGCGGAAATGGCACGAGCACAGATCCTGTCGATTGTGGGGCTGCTGGCGGGCGCTAGCGCCATGGTGGCGACCGCCCGCAGCAACCGTCCCGGCTCTCCGGTGGGCTCTGACGCCATGGGCCAGATCGGGGCCATGCTGGGTCCGCAGGAGCTCATAAGACGCTCCCTGCTGTCGTATGTACGAGGTCAGGAAGAAGCGGCCGACCGCGCCGCCGTGAAATTTCTCACCGCAACCGGGCAATCGGCGAAGGGGTTGCTGACGACGCTCGAACGGTTCGAGAATGAGGCCCTCTTCAAGACCATGTCCATCGATCCCTACACGCAGACGCACCCCCTGCCCCGGGAGCGCCTGTCCAATCTGGAAGTGGTCGCCAAGGCCTCACCCACCTTCGAAAACAAGGATTCGCCCGCCCTGCAGGCTCGGCACGATCTCATGCGCGCCAAGCTTGTCGGTTTTCTGGGCAATGCAGCCGAGGTGGGACGCCGCTATCCGATCAGCGACCAGTCTCTGGCAGCCAAATACGCGCGGGCGGTTTCAGCCTACCGCTTTGGGCGTTTCACTGAGGCCATCAGCCAGATCGACGCGCTGATCGCGGCGCAGCCCGCCAATCCCTATTTCCACGAGCTCAAGGGACAGGCCCTGCTCGAGGGCAACCGGGTGCGTGAGTCGATCGCGCCTTTGCGCCGGGCGGTGGCCCTTGCGCCTCAGGGCTTTCCGATCAGGGTCATGCTTGGGCATGCGCTCTTGGCCGCCGACCAGACGGATGA
>CAISZN010000222.1 GCA_903889985.1 uncultured Hyphomicrobiales bacterium
ACCTGAGGAGGACGCATCCGTGAGATTGTTTCATTTCAGCGAAGGCGCCTATCACCACATTCCCGACGAGGATCACTACGAGAGCGTGCGCGTCACGATCCCGAACAAGTTCTATGATCCGCGCACGGGCGCCGACCTCTACCATCGCTACCTCGACGAGTGGTGCATCGCCGACGACGAGGGCCTCGACATCATGGTGAACGAGCATCACCAGTCGCCCACCTGCGTCGATCCGGCGGCGCCCATCCTGCTGGGCATCCTCGCGCGCCAGACCCGCAAGGCGCGCCTGCTGATCCTCGGCAACCCGGTGGCCAACCGCAACCAGCCCGTGCGCGTCGCTGAAGAGATGGCGATGGTCGACGTGATCTCGCGCGGCCGCCTCGAGTGCGGCTTCGTCAAGAGCGTGCCCTATGAGGTGGCGCCCGCCAACAGCAATCCGGTGCGCATGACCGAGCGCATGTATGAGGCCATCGACCTCATCAAGGCCGCCTGGACTCATCATGACGGGCCTTTCTCGTTCGAAGGGCGTTTCTTCCATCATCGTTGCGTCAACATCTGGCCGCGCCCCTTCCAGCAGCCCCATCCGCCGATCTGGGTGTCCTCCACATCGCCGGAAGGGGCCTTCCGCGTGGGTGAGCAGGGCTACACCATCGGCACGTTCCACACGGGCTTCGAGGGCACCAAGAAGGTCTTCGAGTCCTATCGTGCCGGTTGGGCCAAGGCCGGGCGCAAGGGTCCGGTGCCCGAGGATCGGCTGGGCTATTCGGCGCTGGTCTATTGCGGCGATACGGATGAAGAGGGTCGCGCCGGCGCGCAGAAGCTCCTGTGGTATCTGTCCCACAACAAGTTGCCGGTGCACTTCAAGAACCCGCCGGGCTACAACTCACTCGATGCCAATGTGAAGGCCCTGCGCACCGGCAAGGTCGGCACGCGCGAGCAGGGTTTCGTGCCTGATCTCGACCACGAGATTGCAACGGGAACGGTCTTCTGCGGGACGCCCGACACGGTCTACAAGCAGATCAAGGCTTTCTACGAGTATGTGGGCGGCTTCGGTCATCTGCTGTCGATGGGCCAGGCCGGCTTCCTCGACTATGACGAGTCGGTGAAGAGCATTCGGCTGCTCGGCCGCGAGGTCAATCCTCGCCTGAAAGACCTGCAGCTGACCATACAGGCAGCTGAGTAGGACTGCAGAACTAGGGCGATCGCGCATCTCAGGATGCGCGATCGCTTCAGTTGGTGGATCCTGCGGTTCGCAAGCTGTCATGCAGCAGGGCGGCAGCCTCGTCCGCAGAGAGATTTGCCGTGACAAAGATCTCAGGGGTCAGGGGCTTGTACCCGCGCCTCGCCTGGCTCGCCTTGCTGGAATCTTCAAAACCCATGGACCACTCGCCGAAAAGGCGACCAGTGACCGGCTTCATCAGAAGGACGTTCACGTCACTGTGGCGGCTATCTGCCGAGATGCGGTCCAGCGTCGATTTGACGGCAACTTCGGGGCCTTCCAGCGCCTGAAGAAAATGCAGGCCGTCGAACAGCAGGTGACCCGTGACCTCAGCTGAGCTGTTACGCAGGCGGCTTGCCGTCAGCAGGGTACGGAGGTCTGCAATTGAAAACGGGACAGTTGCCACGCTCGTGTAGATGACCTGAAGCATTCCGGAGCCCTGCGGAAACTCGGGTGATCTGTATCAGTTATAAAAAGTTCCTTGCCAATGGCTTACCTTCAAGCTTTGGCATGGCCTTTCTATGCCTATAGCCTTGATCGCTAAATGGATATTTCTCTCCATGCAGGGCTTGCTCAGTGGAAGCGCTGGTTCGCCCAGCTCGCGACGTAATCGTAGAGGTTCCTTGTCGCGTTCGAATAGGACTGTCCGGTGACCTTGGAGCAGGCCTCGCAGGGGGTCATGCCGTGGACGGCCCCTTCGACGACGACGTAATCCTTGTCCTTGCTTGCAGCGACCTCGTAGTGGATCTCGTTGTCGCGAATGAAATAGTGCCCGCCCATCGCCATGATGAGGATGGGCACGCTGATCTCCTTGAGGGCGCAGGGTGTTGAATTGTTGCTCGTGCACCAGTCGATGTCGTCAATGGAATCATTCGCGCGGATGGCATTGGCGCTGAGGAACGAGGTGAGCGTCAGGAACAGCGTGCCATTGGACAAGGTCCTGTTAGCCTTCGCGCTTTCGATGACAGGCGCGCGGACAGACTGGATGACCTGCGTTGACACCGATCCGTCATTGCGGATGAGCTTGCGTGGCTCGATGGTGCCGGGATGCACGCTCATGGAAAAATCCATCAGCCGCGCCCGCGCCCGATAGGCGATGAAGGGTGCATCATCCGTCGTTGCACCTTTCCCCGCGCGGACCTTTTCACGCAGGTCGAGGGCCTTGTCGATCAGCCGGTTCATGCGATCAGCCTGTCCCTTGAAATAGCGCTTCATGAAGTCCGGGCTGTAGGTCGACTGCCCGTTGGGATTGAAGCCGTTCTTCGGATCAAAGGGGTCGAGCGAAGAATCGATCTTGCTCGGGTCAGCCTCGTCCATCACGGAAGGGTCGAGGCTGCGCATGGTGTTGACCG
>CAISZN010000223.1 GCA_903889985.1 uncultured Hyphomicrobiales bacterium
CCAGCGGCCGTAGCGGATGTTGTAGGCAATCGTGTCGTTGAACAGCACCGTATCCTGCGGGACCATGCCGATATGGTCTCGCAGCGAAACCTGCTGGATGTCAGAAATGTTCTGTCCGTCGATGGTGATGCGTCCGGCCTGAGGTTCGTAGAAACGGAACAGCAGGCGCGAAATGGTCGACTTGCCGGCACCCGAGGGACCAACGATCGCAACCGTCTTGCCGGAAGCAACCTCGACGCTGACGCCCTTCAGGATCGGGCGAATGGTGTCATAGGCGAAATGGACATCCTCGAAGCGCACGGTCCCGGTGGTGACCGTGAGCGTGGGCGCACCCGGCTTGTCGGCGATTTCCGGATTCTGGGCGAGCAGGTCGAACATGGTCTCGATGTCGATGATCGCCTGCTTCACCTCGCGATAGAGCATGCCCATGAAATTCAGCGGCTGGTACAGCTGGATCATCATGGCATTGATCAGCACGAAATCGCCAACCGTGTTCGTGCCATTGCGGATACCGCTGATGCACATGATCATCACCACCGTCAGGCCGATGGTGAAGATGACGCCCTGCCCCGAGTTCAGCACGGCCAGCGACACATAACTGCCAACAGACAGGCGCTCATAGCGTGCCATGGCCTTGTCGTAGCGTTCGGCTTCACGCCGCTCCGCACCGAAATACTTGACGGTCTCGTAGTTCAGCAGGCTGTCGATGGCCTTGGTATTGGCATCGGTGTCGCTCTCGTTCATGGACCTGCGGATCGACATGCGCCAGTTGGTGGCTGCCGTCGTGAACCAAAGGTAGAAAGTGATCATCACCACCACGACGAGCGAATAGCGCCAATCGAACTGGTAGAAGAGCACTGTCAGGATCAAGGCGAACTCAACGATGGTCGGGATGCCCGTCAGCATGCTGAGGCGGACAATCTGTTCGATGGCTGTGCGACCACGTTCGAGAACACGGGTCAGACCACCGGTCTTGCGCTCCAGATGAAAGCGCAGCGACAGGCGGTGCAGATGCACGAAGACCTCGTCCGCAAGGCGCCGCACCGCATTCATCGAGACCGCTGCAAACAGCGCATCACGCCCCTGCGTGAACAACTGCATGAACGCACGCAGCAAACCGTAGAGTGCCGTCAGGGCAATCGGCCCAGCAAGGATGGCCGTCATGCTCTGTTGCTCTGCGCCACTCTGGGTCAGCGCATCGGTTGCCCACTTGAACGAGAAGGGCACAGCGATGGTCACGAGCTTGGCGATCAGAAGAAGGCCCACTGCGCCTGCCACGCGCAGTCGCAGATCCGCCCGGTCATGCGGCCATATGTAGGGCCACAGGCGGTTCACGGTTCGCGTCAGGGACATTTCGGGCTTGGGAGCAGGCTTGGTGGCTGCCTGGGGCAGCGTCTGATCTGTCATGATATTCCGGGCCGGGCGCTTATCTGATTTTGAGGCTCAGTCGCTCATATAGGACCTGTCGTCCCAAAACGCACATCCTGTTGGAAGATTGTTCCTGAAGGTGTCCACAGACTGACTTAGTCGGGTTTGCCGGGAGCGACCAGAACCTGCCCTGGCCAGATGCGGTTTGGATCGCGGATCTGGGTCGTATTGGCCTCATAGATCTGCGTGTACCGGATACCCTTGCCGAGCACCCTTCGACTGATACGCCACAGGCTGTCGCCGCGCTGCACGGTGACCGACTGGATCTCCCGGACGATGGCAAGGCCCGCCTCGGGCTGTGTCACGGCCGGTACAGATGCTGCCGCAGCGGGCCGCCCGGAAGCCGCGGTTCCTGCCCCACCGGGCGCGGCTGCCGGGGTATTGAGGGCCGCAGGCGGGGCCTGTACGGGATAGTCGAAAGGCACTTCAGCGCGGGCGGCGACGTTTGCCGACTGGCCTTCCAGAACGTCGGCCCGCACGTCGTAATGGCCGGGCGCCATGCCCTTCTCGACCTTCAGGGTCCATTTGCCATCCGCCGCAGCCTTCACTTCGGCCACGAATGAGCCGTTGAGATAGAGACGCACCGTCGCTTCGGGCCGTGTGGAGCCGGAGGCAAAGAAGGCGCCTTCCTGACCTGCCTCAACGGTGCGGATTGCAACCTGCGGTCCTCCGGCTGGCGCTTGCGCCGGCTCATTGAGGACTCTCGTGGCTTCATTCGGGGTCGTCAGGGCCGCCACAACTTTCGAGCCCGCCCGGTCCGGGACCGAGACGGCGACGCTCTGCTCCGAATCAGCCTCGCCCGCGGGTCCCGTCACTTTCAGGGTGAGCAGGTGGTCTCCCGGCGGCAGGGCCGGCGGAATCGCAGCAAAGGCTCCGGAACTGTCAGCCTTCACCTCCGCAAGCTTTGTCCCCTTGTCGAAGATCGTCACGGTCGAATTGGGGCTGGCGCGCCCAGCGATCACAGCATCGCCAGTTGGCTCCACACGCACAACGTCAAAGTGGGGCGCCTCGGGCGGGGGCGGAGGCGAGGCAACGGGCGCCTTGACCTCGGAGGATGCAGGCGGCGCTGCGCGACCAGGTGCGGCCGATGGCGGCAAGGCGGCCGTCTGGCCTGGGGTCGTCGGCGTCGTGCTGGCCGATGGCGGACCGGAACTCAGGGGAACCATCGGGGAGCCCTGCTGCGCAGGCACGGGATTTGAAGGGGAGGCAGGGCGCGTCGTCGTGTCAGGAGCCGTCGGCATCTGGATGGCGCGCCATGCGATCGCCCCAACCGAGAGGATTCCAACAATTGCCGCCAACCACATGACGGCCCTGGAGGCAGACGGCATTCTATTCCCTTCCACGTTCCACTTCCCTACCCTAGCGCCACTGTGCGACCTAAGCCAAATCAACCAAGCGCGGTGCGAAGGCCCCGCCACCTTCCGCATTTCAAGATTGGATCCCATGAGCAAGATCGAGAATGTCTGTGTGTATTGTGGCTCTTCCGCCGGTGATGACCCGGTGTTCACAAGGTCTGCGGAGGCCCTTGGGGCAGCCATGGCAAAGGCGGATATCGGGCTCGTCTATGGCGGCGGAAACAATGGGCTGATGGGATCCCTCGCCCGGTCGGTGCTCACCTCCGGCGGACGCGTCTGTGGCATCATCCCTGACTTCCTGGAGAAGCGCGAAGAGATGCTGCATCAGGCGCAGGAACTCGTCGTGGTGCCCGACATGCACACGCGCAAGCGCATGATGTTCGAGCGGGCCGATGCCTTCGTCGCCCTGCCCGGCGGCGTGGGAACCCTTGAAGAACTCGTCGAGCAGATGACATGGGCGCAGCTCGGTCGACATACCAAGCCTGTGCTCATTGCCGACATCGGTGGCTTCTGGCGGCCGCTCCTGTCGCTGCTTGCCCATATGCGCGAGCGCGGTTTCATCCGCCCGGCTTTCGAAGTGCACTATCTGGTGGCCGAAAAGGTGGAGGATATCCTGCCGATGCTGCAGCGCACTGCCCAGTTCGGGAGTAAAAATGAGCAATTGAGCCTGGATCCAAGACTGTGAATAAGAGCTAGGCAATTGCCTGCCTGTTAATTGTGACGTTATGATTGCTGACAGTTTCAGCAGGAGTAACGGCATGCCGGTTGGTCTTCGCCTTGTCACCTATCTTAGCGCGGGTCTTGCCGCTGCCGTCATGACTCTCCCGGCCATGGCTCAGGGCGCAGCTCCGGCTGCTGCCGCAGCAAAAGCCCCGGCGAAAGTTAAGGCCCCAGTTGCTGCCAAGGCTGCGGCCCCCGCTCCGGACCCAGCTGCGCCTGTTGCAAAACCCAAAAAGCCGGCTCCCAAGATCCTGAACGTGCTGGTCATCAACCAGCGCGATGCGACACTGGTCGATCTGTCCATTCTCGGGCGCGTCAAGAACGCGAGGACAGTGCTGATCGCTTCGGGCGTCGGGCCAGGCGGCAAGAAGGCGGCGAAGGTCCCGGCAAACCAGGGCTGCCTCTTCTCGGTGAGCGGCAGCTTCGATGACGAGTCGACGGTGGACGTTCCGACCGTGAACCTCTGCAAGGATCCGCGCATCACCCTCGTGGAGTGACGCGAAGCAGACCGGCGTTCAGGCGCCGGTCTTCATCAGCTTGTAGACAATGGAATCCGTCAGCGCCTGGAACGAGGCGTCGATGATATTCGCCGACACGCCAACCGTCGTCCAGCGAGCGCCTTCCTCATCGCCGAACTCGATCAGCACGCGCGTCACCGCATCGGTGCCGCCCTGGAAGACGCGCACGCGATAGTCGAGCAGCTCAAGACCCGCGATGCGGCTCTGGTATTTGCCAAGATCCTTGCGCAGGGCGAGATCGAGCGCGTTCACCGGACCATTGCCCTCCGCGGCTGAGATCAGCTCTTCGCCATCGACGATGACCTTCACGATGGCTTCCGAGATGGTGGCCAGCTCGCCATTGGCATTGTGCCGGCGCTCGACATCAACACGGAACCGCTCGACTTCGAAATATTGCGGCACTTCCCCCAGAATGCGGCGCGCCAGCAGTTCGAAGGAAGCATCGGCGCCTTCATAGGCATAGCCCAGCGATTCCTTCTCCTTCACCTCTTCCAGCAAGCGATTGAGGCGCGGATCATTCTTGGCAACCTGCACGCCAATGCGCTCGAGTTCTGCCAGGATGTTCGACTTGCCGGCCTGATCCGAAACCAGAACCCTGCGGGTATTGCCCACGGACGCCGGGTCCACATGCTCATAGGTGCGCGGATCCTTGAGGACCGCGGAGGCATGGATGCCAGCCTTGGTCGCGAAGGCCGAGGCACCGACATAGGGCGCATGGCGATTGGGCGCACGATTCAGGAGCTCATCGAGCGTGTGGCTGAGCTTGGTGATCGAGGCCAGCTTCTCCCGTGCTACGCCAATCTCGAACCTGTCCGCATAGTCCGACTTCAGCAAAAGGGTCGGGATGAGCGACGTCAGATTGGCATTGCCACAGCGTTCGCCCAGCCCATTGAGCGTGCCCTGAATGTGGCGTGCACCAGCCCGCACCGCTGCGAGAGAATTGGCAACCGCATTCTCGGTGTCGTTATGGGCATGGATGCCTACATGCGAGCCCGGAACGACCTTCACCACCTCGCCGACGATACGTTCGATCTCGTGGGGCAGCGTGCCGCCGTTGGTGTCGCAAAGCACGATCCAGCGCGCACCCGCCTCGTGGGCCGTGCGCACACACTGGAGCGCATAGTCCTGATTGGCCTTGTAGCCATCGAAGAAATGCTCGCAGTCGAGAATCGCCTCGCGGCCATGCTGGCGCACGTATTTGATCGAATCCGCGATGGAGTCGAGGTTTTCATCGAGCGAACATCCGAGCGCCACATGGACATGATAGTCCCATGTCTTGGCCACGAAAGTGATCGTGTCAGCCTGCGCCTCAAGCAGGCCTGCAATGCCCGGATCGTTGGAGGCTGAGCGGCCTGCGCGCTTGGTCATGCCGAAGGCTGCAAAGCGGGCGTTCGTCGTCGGCTTCTTGCGGAAGAATTCCGTGTCGAGCGGATTGGCGCCCGGATAGCCGCCCTCGACATAATCGAGGCCAAGTTCGTCGAGCATGGCCGCGATCTGGCGCTTGTCTTCCAGCGAGAAATCGACGCCCGTGGTCTGCGCGCCGTCACGCAGGGTCGTATCGAAGAGGGTGATGCGTTCGCGCGACATACTCAGGACCCTTTGACATTGGCATTGGCGGCCAGCGTCTTCGTCATGGAGGTATTGGCGAGCCATTCGCCATTGATCAGGACCGTATTGCGCGACTGCGCAATATAACCGCGCTTCTCGAAGAAGGGTCGCGCCGTATCGCTGGCATTGGTCATCAGCGCCTTGGAACCCCGCGCCGAAGCCAACCGCTCGAGTGCATCGACAAGGGTTGACCCAACGCCCTGCCCCGCCGCATCGGGTGTCACATAGAGCAGGTCGAGTTCCTCGTTGCCGACAAGGCTCGCGAAGCCGACGGGTTCACCGTCGAGCGAGGCGATGATGGTCAGCCCCTTGCCAAGGCGCGTGGCAAAGGCAGCGGGATCATCGGCGATGGAGATCCAGGCCTCACGCTGTGCTTCGCCATAATCCTCCTGTGTCAGCTCATCGATGCTGATGCGGAAGATCTCGGCAAGCGCTGCCGCATCGGCAGGGAGATAGGGGCGAAGCGCAGGCGCAGTCATCGTTTCACTTCCCAGCTGGTGGTGCCGTCCTTGTTGTCCTTGAGAACTACGCCCATCGCCACAAGTTCATCGCGGATGCGGTCGGACTCGGCCCAGTTTTTCGAAGCACGCGCGGCGATGCGCGCCGCGATGAGCGCTTCAACAGTCGCGGCATCCACATTGCCCCAGCTTTGCTTGGCCGCCGCCCATTCGGATGGGGCAAGCTGCAGAAGTCCGATGAGACGGGCCGAGGCAATCGCTTGTGCCAGGGTCGTCTCGGACCCAAAGAGGGAAAAGAGTTCCGCCACCGCTGCTGGCGTATTGAGATCGTCCTGAAGGGTCGCGAGGAAGCTGTCGGCAGGAGTGTCAGTCCCCTCAGCCTTCGCGGCCAGGGCGTACCAACGGTCGAGTGTCTTCTCAGCCTCTTCCAGCGCCTTCAGCGTGAAATCGATCGGCTGGCGATAATGGGTGCGCAGCATGGCCAGCCGCAGCACTTCCCCATGCCATGAGCGGCCACCGAAGGTCTTGTCATGCAGCAACTCATGGATGGTGATGAAGTTGCCGAGGCTCTTCGACATCTTCTCGCCTTCCACCTGCAGGAAGCCATTGTGCATCCACACATTGGCCATGCGCGCCGTCTCCAGCGCGCAGCAGGTCTGAGCGATCTCGTTTTCATGATGGGGGAAGACGAGGTCGATGCCGCCACCATGAATATCGAAGGTATTGGCGTCCGCCGCCTCGCAGCGGATCTTTCCAGCAAAGTCCTTAATCAGCCGCTGCCACGACATGGCGGAGCACTCGATATGCCAGCCGGGACGCCCTTCTGTCACGATCCCGCTAGGCGATGGCCATGAGGGCTCGCCGGGCTTGGATGGCTTCCACAGCACGAAGTCGGTCGCATCGCGCTTGTAGGGCGCCACGTCGACGCGGGCACCCGCGATCATCTCGTCCAGCGAGCGATTGGCAAGCGCTCCATAGCGCGGCAGGCCGCCGCCGGCTGCATCCATCTTGGCTGGCGAAAAGAGAACATGGTCTTCCGCCACATAGGCGATGCCACGCGCAACGAGCCGTTCAATGAGGTCGCGCATCTCGACGATATGTTCGGTGGCGCGCGGCTCGACCGTGGGTGGGAGGCAGCCAAGGGCGGCCACGTCCTCGTGGAAGACCCTTGCGGTGCCCTCGGTCAGCTCGCGGATGGTGATGCCGCGTTCGGCGGCGCGCGCGTTGATCTTGTCATCCACGTCCGTGATGTTGCGGACATAGGTCACGTGTTCTTTGCCGAAGCGCAGCTGCAGCAGGCGGAACAGCACGTCGAAGACGATGATCGGCCGGGCGTTACCGATATGGGCGAAGTCATAGACCGTGGGCCCGCACACATACATGCGCACATTCGCAGGATCGATGGGGACGAAGTCCTCCTTCGAGCGGGTCAGCGTATTATAGAGGCGCAAAACGGACATGGTCTTCCCCGGCCTGGCTGGCCCGGGTCGTGCACCTGAATGTCAGGACGTGACGGCTCCGGCCAGCGCGAAGGCTAGCTGGTAATGATGATCGTGCAGAGGCAGATCGGGTGCGTCATGGGCCGGCACCATGTCCGAGCGCCCCGCCCGCGTCAAGCTCTGCGACCGGCGCCCCGCCCCTCATTTCGTCGGGGCACGCGCCACCCGGAAGCGCCGGCTCAGCAGCAGCAGGCCAACGATCACGGCCGCGCAGACCAGCGTCTCAAGGTCGATCCGCTCGCCAGCGACCAGCGACGCAAGGCCGATGGTGATGAAGGTCTGCAGCAGCTGAACCTGCGAGACCCGGGCCGTGCCGCCCATGGCAAGCGCCGTGTTCCAGGCGAAAAAGCCCAGATACTGGCTGAACAGGGTGAGATAGGCGAAAGCTGTCCAGCCCTTGAAGGTGATGCTGCCCAGATAGTCCGGCCACAGGAAGAGGCTTAAGCCCACCGTGAGCGGCAAGGTCATGGCGATGGACCAGGAGATCACCTGCCAGGCCTTCATCGAGCGTGCGAGCTCCGCCGACAGGGTATAGCCGGTCGAGGCGCACAGGACGGCACCCACCAGCCACAGGTCTCCCACCTGCAGTCCGCCGCCGCCCTGCCGCAGGGCGTAGAAGACGACAATCAGCGCCCCGAGAATACTGCAGGCCCAGAAGGCCGGAGACGGTCGTTCGCCGGAAATGAGGGCGGCAAGGGAGGCCGTCGTCAGTGGCAGAAGTCCCAGCACCACGGCCCCATGTGCCGAGGGCACGCTCACCGACCCCATGGCGCTGAAGAACTGGAAGCCTATGCCCACCACGCAGGTCGTGACCGCCAGCCGGGACCAATGGCGGCGCTCGGGGATGGGCGAGCGGGTGAAGAGGAGGACCGAGGCTGCCACCAGCCCGCCCAGGACCCCGCGCACGACTGTCAGGGAGACAGGCTCGAACTGGGTCAGGACAACCCGGGTCACAGGCAGGGTCGCCCCGAAAATGCAAACGGCCAGGAGGCCGAGCAGCAGGCCGAGACTTTCGCGACTCAGGGCTTTCATGGATCAGGAGGCTCCTTGCAGGCCTCCTAGCATCGCGGTGACAGGATTGTAACCTTAACGGAGTCTTCACCCGGTCGCGGCATCGTCAGGAGATCTCCCGTCCTGCCGAGTGTGTCCATGTCGCGTTTTCCGGTTGTCCTGCTTCTTGTGCTGATCGGCCTTGGCGCCAACATCAAAATTGCCGAAGCCCAGGACGGGCGCACATTCGTCATCCCCGATGACGGTGGCTACGGCATTTCAGGCTGTTTCTCGTCGGGTGCTGCCTGTGGCCGCATGGTTGCGGATGCCTGGTGCGCGTCGCAGGACCGTGGACCAGCGACAGCCTTCGGCCTCGCCGCCGACATTACAGCCTCGATCCCGGGCGAATCTGGCCGTAGGCCGGAGCCAACCGACATCGTCATCACCTGCGGCAACTGAGCCGCTCAGCCCTTCACGAAGTCAGCGCAGCGCGGCGCGGTTCCCGTCGGGCCCCAGGGCATGATCGGCACGGTCGAGGTTGAATTTTTCGGCGAGCCTTCGACGAGCTTGTCCGAATAGACCATATAGACCAGCACATTGCGCTTGGCGTCACAGCCACGCACGATCTGCATCTTCTTGAAGATGAGCGAACGGCGCTCCTGGAAAACCACGTCGCCCTGCTCAAATTTCGACTTGAAGCTGATCGGCCCATATTGCCGGCAGGCCAGCGAAATGTCCGAAACCTGCTCAGCCAGACCGAAGGCCCCGGCAAGCCCGCCGCGTTCAGGCACCGTGTAATGACAGGCCACGCCCTCCACCTCCGGATCATCGATCGCATAGGTGGCGAGCTTGTCGTTGGGGGTCAGCAGCTTGAAGACCGTTGACTTGCGAAAGATGAGGTCGGGGCCACCGTCGGCTGCAAGAGCCGGCGCGCCAGCAAGGCAGGCGACGATGAGGGCGGTGGCGGCAAGCGGCAGACTTTTCATGGTACAGCTCCAGAACGGGGGCTGACTGCTATATGGGGATGACTGGCCGAAACGTCAGGTCTGCTTCAGCTCGCCTTGATATTGTCGTGTTGCAGGGGGAGATGACTTCGGAACAAGGTTCGCTCATTGTGTGAGCGGCTGACCAACATTTCCGGCATGGACCAGAGGGCGCGTATGCAGTTGCAGGGTCGTTTCCAGAGCTTCCTCAGGCGGGGGCTTCAAGGACTTGCGGGTGCACTGCTGATGGGGGCGAGCCTGACCGGCGCGCTGGCCCAAGCCGTGGACTGTGGGCAATTGCAGAACGCCCTGACGGCTGGCGTTCGTGGGGACCCAGCGGCAGCCGCGCGGTTTTCAGAAGCCGCTCGCAAGCAGCAGTACGAGCTCGAGCGCACCGTCGCCTATGCGCAGCAGATCGGCTGCAACAATCGCCAGTTTCTTTTCTTCGGCAGCGCCCC
>CAISZN010000224.1 GCA_903889985.1 uncultured Hyphomicrobiales bacterium
TATCATCTGGGAGGCATCGAGGCCGAGGTGAGGAACGATGCCTCAGGCAAGCAAACCGATGACGATGTCTGGCGCTGCCTCGCCTGGATCTACGACGGGGTCAAGCTGCCGCGATGACCTCGTTAGATAACAGATTGCGTACTCGTTTATTTGAACCTTTTGCCCTCAGGCAGAAAAACAAACGCCGCCCTCTCCGGGCGGCGTTTCTTTTTGAATCCACAAGAATTACTGAATGGTCACGCGATTGACCACGGCATTCGAACCCGTGCGCGTTCCCTGAACGCGAACCTTTGCCCCGGCCTTCACCAACGACGAATCGACCTCGTCGATCCGGGTGACCGGAACGCCTGGATCAAGTACCAACTCGGAGTCCTTACCCGACGACAGATGGACCGTGATGTGGTTGCTGCCATTGCTGACGGCAGCCCCAGTCACAACAGCATTCGTCATGGTCTGGTTGCGCGCATCATTCATGGGGCGCTGGCCCTCTCCAAGGCCACGCAGGGCATTCGGAAAGATCCGCAGCTCTGTCGAATGGAGTTTGCCGTCTTCCTTGAGCTCGGCAGCAGAGGCGACATAATCATTCGGTTTGATGTCACTCAGTGTCGCCGCCTTGTTCTGGAGCACCAGAATCTTGGGCGCCAGGGCAAAGGTCTCGCTAGCGCCGGCTTCGGTCTTGATCACCAGGCCGGCGGCGTCGACCTTTTCGACGGTCCCGAAGGAATTGATGGGCGCAGCTTCCTGCGCCATGGCAGCAAAAACTGAGAGCACCGTTGCGGCTCCGATGATCACAACCCTGTTCAGCATAGACCCCTCCCGAAAGAATTATCTGGGCGCCGAATTCATCAGGGCTGCTCGGCCGGGTCAATCGAAATGGGCTGCCGGTGCGGTCACGTTATTGCCAACTCGGCCAACCCCATGTGGACTGACCAAAGGCCGCCCCTACCCAAACGGCGCCGGGTTCATTATGGTGCGCCGCAACTCGTGACCTTCAGGGATACCGACGATGGCTGCCGCTCATGCAACGCCCCACTTCCATAACCAGCCCGGAGCCCGCTCCGTGAAGGTCGGGGCCAAGGAATTCATGTGCATTGGCGCCCTGCCCCCGTTCGATCATCCCCATATCTTCATCGACATGGGCAGCGAGACCGAAGCAATTTGCCCCTATTGCTCGACTCTCTATGTCTATGAGGCCTCGCTCCACGGCCATTCGAACCCGGCAGAGTGCGAGTGGCAGCCGGACGCTGCCTGATCCCCTCCAACTGACGGGGCTGTGATGACGCAACGGCTCCATGCGGTCGTCGCCGGTGCCGGCATCGGCGGACTTGCTGCTGCCTTTGCCCTGCATCGCGCCGGGCTGCGGGTGACCGTGCTCGAACGGGCGCCGGTCATCGACGAGGTCGGCGCTGGCATCCAGCTAGGACCCAATGCCACAGGCATCCTTGGTCTCTGGGGACTCGAAGAACGCATCCTCAAGCATGCCCTGGCACCCGAAGTGCTGCGTATCCGATCGGCCCGCAGCGGCGCGGACATTGTGCGCGTGCCCCTGGGCCCCATCGCCGAGATGCGCTGGGGCGCACCCTATGTGGTGATCCACAGGGCCGATCTGCAACGTGCCCTGGTGGAGGCCTGCGCGAGCGAAACCGACATCCGCATCGAAACAGGGATGCCAGTGGCGGGCTTCGCCGTGACCGAGGACCGGGTTGAGATTGGTGTGAAACGCGGGGAAGACTATCTGCGTTTTGAGGCAGATCTGCTGATCGGCGCAGACGGCCTGCGATCCATCACCCGCGAGCGCATCGGCCTTGGCATGGGAGACCAGCCTGTCTGGTCCGGCCGCACCGCCTGGCGGGCAACTTTGCCGGCTGAGGCCGCACCCAGCTTCGCCTTGCGCTTCGAGAGCAACCTCTGGCTCGGGCGTCGCGCCCATCTCGTTCACTACCCACTGCGGCAGGGTGAACTCGTCAATATCGTCGCCATCACCGAAGATAGTTGGCGGGCAGAAGGGGTCACCGACCTATGGGCAGTCAACGGCGAGGCGAAGCAAGTGGCACCTCGCTTTGGGCGTTGGCACCGCGAGGCACGCGATCTCGTCGGCGCGGTGCGTGAATGGAAACGCTGGCCGCTCTTCGACCGCAACCCTGTGGCGCGCTGGACCATGAGCCGCGTGGCCCTGCTCGGTGATGCAGCCCATCCGATGCTGCCCTTCTTTGCTCAGGGTGCGGCGCAGGCCATCGAGGATGCGGAAGCCCTGCGCGTTGCCTTCGAGCAAAAGGGGAACGACATTTCAGCCGCCCTCGCGGCCTATAGGCTGCTCGCTCTGCGCGCGCGGCCTCAGTCGTCATCGCATCCCGTCGGCAGGGCGCGATCTATCATTTGGGCGGCCCGGCAGCTCTGGCGCGCAACATCACCATGCGCAGTTTTGGACCAAACCGCATGCTGTCGCGTCTCGATTGGCTTTATGGGTTTGGCCCACGTGTGCAAGGCATGACGTCGAGCAACACGGCGAACTGAGGCACAACTGACAGACTGCAAGGACCGCGCGGCCTGAGCCGCGCAATCCATTGGTCAGCTTCATTTATGGATGCACGTCCTCGGTGAACCAGTCGGTCGGCAGATCATGACCAAGGCCCGCTTCGACCGCTTTGCGATAGACAATCGCACCAGCTGCAGCGAACTGATAACCAAGGCCGATATTGTTGAGGAAACAGGTCACTTCCTCGTCGCTCGTGCGGCCAATGTATTGGCCGGCAACGAGTTGCGGCAGGGTTGCAAGCTTCTTGAAATCAATATCCGAGGCATTGCCCCAGCCCTTGTCTTCCGAGTGCTCGGGCACTTCCAGGCCAGCCGTCGTGGTCAGCATGGGCTTTGTGTCATGGGTATGCACGGCGATGCGGTCGGCGCGGCGCAAGGCTTCCGATGAAACTTCCGGGCGCTTGATCGAGCTGATGTGGATGCCAGGCGTGATGTAGCGCTCAAAGAAGACGTTATCGACTGTGTTGGTCGAGCACATCACGATGTCAGCGCCGTCAATTGCGGACTCAGGTGAGTCGACCGGCACGACCTCGATCCCAAGCACCCCCGTCATCTCAATGCTGAAGGCCTCACGGTTATCCTTGCTCGGGCTGTAGCAACGGATGGTCTTGATGTCGCGCACGGCGCAGGCCGCTGTCAGCTGCGTGCCGGCCTGCCAGCCCGATCCCAGAATAGCGATCGAGGACGCATCCTTGCGAGCCATATACTTCACGCCAAGGCCGTTGGCAGCGCCGACGCGAATGCGCTGCATGACACCGTCCGGCATGATGGCGAGCGGCTCGCCCGTCTCACTCGAAAACAACAGGACAAGACCTGTATAGCGTTGATTTGGTGCTGCAGGAACTTTCACGCGGCGCATGCTGTTGCCGAATTTCGGCCAGGTGATGATGTCCGAATTGATGCGCACGGCACCAACGCCCAGGCTCGGTACGACGCCGTCCATCGACTTGAGGCTGTAGAGCGCATCCTCGCGCACAGTCGGTGTCACCGTGTCCGAGCGCGTGCGCGATACGCCGCGACCGAATGCCATCTCCCGATAGGCGTCTTCCAGCGTCGACAGGCAATCCTCCATGGTGAGGACCTTTTCGACATCCGCGTTTGATAGAATGAGTGTCATCTTGGTTCCCCGATATCAGGCGTCAGCCCAGGTCTCACGCGCGATGGCAACGATCAGTTCAAGCTTCTCGCGCTGCTCCTTCTCCGTCAGCGGATTGCCCGGCACAGAGCTGGCAAAACCACACTGCGGCGACAGACAGAGGCGCTCGAGCGGCACATAGGCTGCAGCTTCCTTGAGGCGCGTACGCACGAAATCCGCGGTTTCCACAGTCGCAACCTTGGTGGAAACGACGCCCAGAACGATGATCTTGTCATCGGGAAGCGCCTTCATTGGCTCAAATGATCCTGCGCGCGGGCTGTCATATTCAAGGAAATAGGTCGAGACCCGCACTTTGCGGAAAAGGCGCTCTGCGACCGCATCATAGCCACCCTCTGCCTGCCAGTGACCAGCCTGATTGCCCCGGCACAGATGCATGCCGACGTGCATGTCCTTGGGAGCACCATCGACAATGGCATTCATGGCATCGGTGTAGACTTCCAGAAGCTCGCGCCAGTCATCCCCGCGCGCCTTGAGCGCATTCTGAATTTTCGGATCACCTAGCTTGGCGATGGAGGTCTCATCGAGCTGCACATAGCGGCACCCTGCAGCATGAAGGGCAGCTAGCTCGGCATGATAGGCCGCGGCCAGATCCGACCAGAAATCGGCAAGGTTCGGATAGACGTCGCGGCTGATGTTGTCGCGGCCGGACCGGTAGTGGATGTAGCAGGGACCCGGCAAGGTGATCTTCGGCATGGCTGTGGTCACACAGCCTTTCAGGAAGGCGAAATCAGTCGCATTGCTGGAGCCCGAATAGCGAATTTTTCCATTGACCACCGGGATGCGTGCCGTGCGCTTGCCACCCTTGCCATCGGAATAGGCCCAGTCGCCACCGCCGACATATTCCGCACTAACGCCTGACAGACCCTGCGTGGTGAAATTCTCCGAATAGGTGGCGCGGCGATATTCCCCATCGGTAGCCACCTTCAAGCCAATCGACTCCTGAAGGGCCACAACCTCCCGAATCTGCTGGTCCTCGATCTTGCGAAGGTCTTCGCGGGAGATCTGGCCCTCTGCGAGCTTGCCTCGCAGCTCCTTGATGACGGGCGGGCGCAGGAAGCTGCCAACGATCTCGGCACGGAAGGGCGGGTTGATGGCCATGGGGTCTCCTCAAATTTCTGGATACTGCATAGGCGAGGCCGGCCAATGCGACAAGGCTTGGCGGGGCTTAATGGACCGGGGATCTCGTCGTTCCCATCATAAGTGCGGCAAGAGCCGCGCAGTTCACGACCCAATCAGTTTGCCTTGATGGCGGCCTTTGTCTTGTCCACGATGTCGTCGGGCGTTGCGAGCAGGCGGGTGACCAGCGCCTGAAGCTCCGCGCCACTCATGGGATCGACCACATCGAGATTGATCCGCTTGGCCTCGGCGAGCAGATCCGGGTCGGCCATCACGGTTGCAAAGGCCCTGCGCAGCGCCTCGACCCGCTCAGCCGGCACTTCAGGAGCCACAACATAGGGCCGCCCGAAGGTCGGCTGCGCATAGACCAGCTCCATGATGCGGCGCTGCTCTTCTGTCTTTGCAAAGCTCATGGTCAGCGGCGCGCCAAGGGAGGCAATGTCTGGCATCGGCTTCAGATTTTCCTGCGCAAGCACGCGGGCAAAGCCGTCACGGATCCATTGGGGCCTGCCGGTCGTGATGGTCGACCAGCCAACACCGCAGGTGCCCTGTACTTCTCCCTTTTCCATGGCGAGCGTTATCTCATTCGAGCCCGGATAACCTGTGACGAGCCGAAACTTCGCCCCCAGCAGGTTCACAATCATGGTCGGAAAATCGACTGTCGACCCACCGCCAGAACTTGCGCCCAGGATCAGCTCTTTCTCGAACACATCCCCAAAGCTCTTCGTGGGAGCGTCGGCCCTCACAATGCAGACGTAGCCGTCGCTGTTCGCGCTGCCGATATAATTGAGCTTCGTGACGTCATATTTGACCTTGCTCTTGTCGCCGAGCAATGGCTCCATGATGGCACCCGGGAATATGGCGCCAAGGACCGTGCCATCCTTGGGCCCGGCATTGGCAACATATTGGGTCAGGACGATGCCCCCGGCGCCGGGCATATTGGACACGACCACCACCGGATTGCCCGGAATATAGCGCCCGATGAAGCGGGCGATCAGGCGCCCGTAAAGGTCATAGCCTCCACCAGCCGAGGAGCCGACAATCAGGTTCAGGGTCCTGCCGCGATAGAAAGACGCGACGGATTCCTGTGCCTGGGCAAGGGTGTCCCCGCATGTGAGCGCCAGCACCATCAAGCCAGCAAAATTCATCGAACGCCACACGCCATTCCCCCCATGAATCGCGCCATGATCCTCCGCCTAGCGGCTGGTTGCAATCACTTGCGGGATCAAGGCGTCGAGAGACGGCCATGACGAGTTTGCCAAACGGCGAAAAAGCGCCCCGGAAAAGGTGAACCCGCGCCCAGGGGCGCGGGTTCATCGGCATGGGGAAATGCCAGGCCGCGCCATTTGCAAGGCGCGACGTTGTTGTCGCAATCAGTTCAGCTTCGACGCGATCGCCGAAAACTGGTTCGAGACCTTGGTACCAACTGCGGTAACCGCGGTGATGATCACGACAGCGATGAGGCCGGCAATGAGACCATATTCGATAGCAGTCGCGCCGGACTCGTCATGAAGGAATTTACGAAGCATAAGCGTCTCCTTAAGGCGCTAAGTGGCCGGTGATCAGCATGCGTCAGCTAATCTTCGCGAAAAGTTAATTCGGTGGCCGTTCTGCTCACTTTCAAATTTACGCATTAATTTATCAGGGGGCGTCATTGTTCCAATTTCACAGATACTTCTATTGCCCTACCGTCAGCTGCAGCATTTACCTTAATGCGAAATCGCCCGCGGATTTTGTTTCGCTGAGTTCGTGTCTCAGATAGATTGTGACTAACAAATGGTTAAGAGGCCGACATGTCGAGTTCCATCGTCTCACCACGGCAGCGGCTGGACCTGCTTCTCAGTCTGGCTTTTGAATATCTTCTATGCCTGATTGCGGCGAGCATTGTCTGGCATGATATCGAACTCATCGGCGCAGCATTGTTCTTCGCTGGGCTATATGCGATCCGCGGTCTCAACTGGCTGCTGCGCAGCGGCTGCTCGCTACTGAGCTTTTGGCTCACGCGTGAGCAGCGGGTCGATACGCTCGTGGCGACCATGCGCCGCCTCGGCATGCCTCGTTACGGCGACTCGTATCGCTACGACGATGCACCAACCCTTATCGCCAGCATTGCTCAGCGGGCCGACTTGAATGAAAGCCTGCGCGAGTTTCTGCTGGCTCTGGTTGGCGAGTTCCAGTTCATGCGATCAAATCGTCTGGGCATTGCCTATGTGCAGGGCCTGTCCGTGCTGAATGCAGCCCTTTCCAAGTATCAGAAAGACATGCCCAACAGCGAGCGGCTTCCCTTCGACGAGCGACGCGCGGGCCGCGGCCTGCAGGCTGCCTGATCAGGCGACGTTCTGTCTGGAGGGGCCAGCAGCCCCTTCAAGCGTCTGCCGCAGGTACTTCAGGTCGATGGGCTTGGGAATGTCGACCAAATCCAGCATGAGACGGCGGCCCATGGTGATAGCCAGGCGCCTCGCCTGATCATCTGCCCCGCTGATCAGCA
>CAISZN010000225.1 GCA_903889985.1 uncultured Hyphomicrobiales bacterium
AACTTGCCGGAGTTTCGTGACGATCTCTTCCGCCTTGTGTCTCTTCCTGGGCATTTCGCAGTCCTCCATCAGGCCATAAAGCCATACTTCAGGGAGGATCACTTTTCAGGGGGCAGACCAGGGGCTTGATTCCACATACATCTGGACTTCGTTGCGCTGCAGGGCGAGGCGGACATCGGCCGTGTTGCCGTAACCACTGATGTATTTGTAGGGGACGCCGAGCATGTCGAGCTGCATGCGCTCGCGCAGGTCCTTGTCGCTGTCGGGGGTCAGTCCCCCCGCCCAGAAGTCTTTCGCTCTCATGAGGTCTTCAGGTTTCCTCAGGCCCGGCGGTACGTCGGTCCTAATGAATGTGATGCTGATCCCGCTGCCACCCGCCACGAAGGCAAACTTGCTCATGTCGACCTTGAAATTGGGATCCGCCATGGCAGCCTTCGAGGCGACGCCGGTGAGAAAGCCAAGGGTCAGGCCGTCGGGTGCTGCAACCTGCCCGAGCCAATTGGCACCGACGATTCCACCGGCACCGGGCATGTTACGGATGACCAGCGTCGGCGTGCCTGCAATATGCTTTCCAAGATGACGAGCGATCAGCCGGCCTTCCGCATCAGCAGGGCCGCCGGGCGCATAATTGATCAGGAAGCTGAGCTGCCGACCCTGATAGAAATCTGCGGCAATGCTCGCACTCACCGTGATCAGTGAAATGCCGGCCATGGTTGCCAGCCGTATGAGCATGGTCATCAAATCCTCCCAAGTGACGGATCTGCAGACCGCCTTTGCTTTGATGTTAGGTTGCAGGACTTGAAGTCGCAATCGGGCAGGGTCGCAAGCATGTACAGGGAAGCCTGTCGAAGCGGTTCCGTTTAAAAATCAGCCTTGGTTGCCCCGCGTGACTGCTTTCATCGCTCGTTATCCGGAAGCGAGTTAGAACATATCTGCAGGTGAGGCTCGGGATCACAGACATGGAAGATCAGGATTTGTCCGGCTTTTCGGTTCGTCCATTCCCTGGATGCGAGTCGATCAGGCAGGGCAACGTGGCCTTGCTTCCTTTCGACCTTGATCGTGATGCCGGGTCGCTCTGGAACAGCTTTGGTCCAGGAGATGCCCTCTGGACCTATATGGCCTATGGTCCATTTGCCGACCGGAAGGCTTTCGATGAATGGCTCGCCACCCGGGCGGCGTCGCAAGATCCCTGGCATATGACCATTGAGGTTGATGGCACGGCCTGCGGATCAATGGCGTACATGGCGCTAAGGCCAGATATGGGCGTTGCTGAGATCGGGCATGTTCTGCTGTCTGCCAAGCTGCAACAAACGCGGGCTGCGACCCGAGCCTTCGCCCTTGCCCTGAGCCATCTCTTCGAACTCGGCTATCGTCGGGTCGAATGGAAATGCGACGCGCGCAATCAGCCTTCAAGAAGGGCGGCCCTGCGCCTGGGCTTTCGTTTTGAGGGGCTGTTTCGCCAGCACATGATCGTCAAGGGACACAACAGGGATACCGCCTGGTTCGCGTTGCTCGATCACGAATGGCCCGCCATGGCGCGGGCCATTGACCTGTGGCTGTGTGATGAGAATTTCGACGAGGCCGGGCGTCAGCGCCGACGACTCGCCGAAATTGCAGTCTCGCTTCAGTAGGTGACGCGCTCGACCCGCACCATGGCGACGCCCTGACGGCGCATGCCCAGGACATCGGCTGCGCCGACGGAGACGTCGACGATCCGGCCCCGGATGAAGGGGCCCCGGTCGTTCACGCGAACGATGACGGATTTCTGGTTCTGCAGATTGGTCACGCGCAGCTGAGTTCCGAAAGGAAGGCTCCGATGGGCTGCCGTGAGATTGCCGACGTGTTCACCGCTGGCCGTACGACCCTTCTGGGCATAGTACGAAGCTTTTCCAGTCCAGCTGTCAGCGAATGCAGGTGAAGAAAAGATGAACGCGGATACGCATACAGTGATAACAGATTTCAACACTAGTACCTTTCAGTTGATCCTCCCAGAAACCCGGAGGTTCAACTGACGGTCATATGTGACCATAAAAAGGCGTGACTGTAATAAAAATTAGATCTTCTTGAAACCGAGCGGTCTACCGCCTTCTTTAGGGTCCTTCCGCCACACACCATCTGCATGATACTGAAAGCGGGCGTCGTGACCCTTGCGGGCGGTCAGGACAAGCTGTCCGCGGTCGAAATGCCAGCCGATCGGATCGAAGACCACAATGCCCTGGTCGCGACAAGCGGGGGCGAGCTGGGCCTTGTTGCCACCTGGTCCGCGGGCATTTCCATCAAGGGTCAGCAGGCAACCCATGTCCTTGTCGCTCTCGCGCAGGATGTTGTAGCGGCCGGCCAGATCGGGTCCGCGGCCCGGATAGGGCACCACGGGAGACGTCGGGAGTTCGTAGACAGGTGCGGGAGCCGGAGGGGCCTTGCTGGAAGCCGCACCAGACCCAGTCTTCCCGGTCGTGGAAATGGCGTCCGGCGCCGGAACACGGCGAATGCCGGGGGTGGTGGTGACGCGGTTGGGACTGACGGCCGCGGGGGCCGAAGGCGCACCCAGTTGCTGGACTTGGGCGACCTGGGCGACCTGAGCCCTTGGGCGACCGACGGGCTCAAGTTCATAGGTCTCGCCCTGGGGGCCAGTGGCGACCAGATAACCGTCCTCCGCGCCGGGCGCGAAGGCGAGGACGGTGTTGCCGGCCTTGTCGGTGAGGGAGAGGGTCTTATCCTCGCCAACAGTCCATTCGCCGATGCTGCCAAGGACAGGCAGTGCGCGCTTGCAGCCGGCAGGCATGGCGATCTGATGGGTGCCCTCCTGGGCCGCGTCCGGGCGCAGGTTGATGCGACACTTGCGTGTTCCGTCGGCCTCGCTGATTTCCCAGGCGCCCGTGGTGGGCGCGGGGCCGTCGAAGGCCCAGGCCGGGATGGCGAGCAGCATGAAATTCACGCCAAGAGCTGCGACCGGCAGGATCTGTCGGACGATCCGGGACGGGAAAGGCATCTGCGGCATGGGCTGGCTCCCTCATGCGAATCGGTCTTGAGGCCGATGCGACTTTTGCTGTTCAGGCTTGTGTCAGCCAAGGGGTTTCGGCAATGGGCGTCAGGGGCGAATGACCCTGAGCCACTGCGACAAGATTATCGACGACCAGTTGGTTCATGGCGTCACGGGTCGTGACACTTGCCGAACCCACATGGGGCAGAAGGACCACATGGGGCATGGCGATCAGGTCGGCGGGGACTTCGGGCTCCCGGACGAAGACGTCGAGGCCGGCGGTCAGGATGCGCTTCTCGCGAAGTGCCTCGATGAGGGCTGGCTCGTCGACCACGGTGCCGCGGGCGATGTTGATGAGGATGCCAGCCGGGCCGAGTGCATCGAGGATGCGGGCATTGACGATATTGTGGGTCTCAGGCCCGCCCGGAGTCGCGATCATGAGGATGTCGCAGGCTTTCGCCATCTCTTCGAGGGAGGCGAAATAGGGATAGCCGACATCTGCCTGCGGCCGGCGCCCATGATAGAGGACCTTCACGCCGAAGGCTTCTGCGCGCTGCGCAATCGCCTTGCCGATGCGGCCGAGGCCGAGCACGCCCATGGTGCGGCCCCGCAGGCTCGCAGACAGGGGGAAGGGTTGCTGCAGCCAATGGCCGGCGCGCAGATAGGTATCCGCCTGCGGGAGCTGGCGCACGGCGCACAGCAGCAGGCCGAAGGCCGTGTCGGCCGTCTCGTCGGTGAGGACGTCAGGCGTGTTGGTGATGGTGATGCGGCGCTTCACGGCGGCGGCCACGTCGATGTTGTCGTAGCCGACGCCGAGATTGGCGATGACTTCGAGTTTCGGAAAACGGGCGATGACCGATTCCGAAATCGGATAGTTCATCCCTTCCGCGAGAATGGGAACGCCCGTCGCAAGGAAGCGTAGACGTGGCGCTATCCCGGCGAGCAACTTGTCCGGATCGGGAGCATCCCAGAGCGTGACCACCCGAAAGCTGCGCGCGAGTCCCGACCGCACCAGTGGCGGCAGGGGAACAGGCATCAGCACATCCTCGATCGGCAAAGGGTCGTCTCCTCCGAAACTCCCCGACCTATCGCGTCCCGATGCGCCTTAGTCAAACGGCATTTGGTTCAATGAGTGGTGATCTTGCTGCTGCGTTGCGCCACGTCCTCAACTGCCGAGACGACAGCATCGGGCGCGCTCCAGTGCGGTGAGTGGCCGATGTTGGGCAGCAGGATGAGAGTGGCCTGCGGAATGTCTCGGGCGCTGCCGAAGGAATGAATCCGGGTCAGGACAATGCGGTCACTGTCACCGGTGACGATGGCTGTCGGCACCCTGATGTCTTTCATGCGCGGGGCCTGACGGGTGACGGCGTCGAAGGTGTTCGCCACATCCTGCGCATTGGCGCGGAAGGTTGCCGGCCGCAGGACAAGGGCCACGCCGGTCTGCCGGTCGTAGTCCGGCGGCGGGGGCTCGGGCGCAAAGACCTCACGCAGGCCAGCGTCCAGGGTGGCCTGTCCTGCCGGCAGGGTGATGAGCTCGGTGAAAATCTCTCCTACGACGGGCATGGAGGCTGGGGTGTAGTACCAGCTGATGTCACCACCGGGCCAGGGATGGGTCACCGGCGCCACGAGCACAAGACCGCTGACAATGTCGGCGTGGTCGAGCGCGAGGTTGGAGGACAGCACGCCCCCCAGCGAATGGCCGAGCACAATGACCCTGCGCAGGCCCAGCCGATCGAGACCCTCGCGGATCAGCTTTGCCTGCCTTTCGGGAGCAGAGTCCGCGCGGCCTCCGGGGCGGTCGCTCCAGCCATGGCCGGGTCTGTCGAAGGCCAGGACCCGGAACCCCTTGGCCACGAGCCGGTCGCCAAGGGGGACCATCATGTCGGCCGAATTGCCGCTGGCGCCATGGATGAGAACGACGGTTGCCTGCTCCAGGCCGTCGGGACGGCGCTCTAGATAGTGCAGGCGCCCGCCGGTGACCTCCACAAACTGTCCCCTGGGCGGAAACTCGGCCTCGATCCGGCGGCTCTGCCACTGGGTATAGCCAAAGAGCAGGGCGAGGAGGCCAAGTCCGGCCGTCAGGGCGATGTGCATGGCAGCCTTACGGGATGGCCATGGGCCCGGATCAGATCGGGCGGCCTTCGACGTCGAGGGTCAGCTTGTCGACGATCTTGCGGATCTCTTCCTGCTGGGGGTTGAACTCCAGCGCCTTGCGGAAAACCTGCAGGGCCCGCTTGTCGAGATTGCTCTTCTGCAGAATGAAGCCCATGCCGGTCAGGGCGCCGAAATGGCGGGGCTCCAGCGTGACCGCCTTGGCAAGGTCGGCCATGGCGCCATCATAGTCGTCCGCGAAGAAGCGGGCCGTGGCGCGCTTGTTCCAGGCTTCGGCCCAATAGGGATCGAGGACGACCACTTTGTCGAGCAGCTCCTGGGAGAGACCCCAGTCCTTTGTGGCGATGGCCTGAATGGCCCGGTTCATGAGGAGATCGGCGGTGTCTGAACCCGAACGCATCCAGACCCGGTCGATGGCGCCGGCAATGCCCCTGGCCTCGGAGTCATCCTGGGCCTTGCCGAGACGCTCGAAAAGTTCGTCGAGGATTTTCTGGCGGCCGGCTGGCTGCACCGGTGCATCGTCCGAACGGACGGGTGCGGAGAGGGTGAGGACCCCCGCCATCATCAGGGACGCCAACGCGCCCCTTAGAAGCTGCGTGCCAATGACCATCAGGGAAGTCTAGAACGGCTTTTGCAGTGCGTCAAAGCCCGCCGCTGGCCTGTCCCGAAAAAAGCAAAAGCCCCGGAGGGAGACCCGCCGGGGCGACTGCATCACGCGAACCCTTGGAAAGGTTCAGCCCTGGCGGGCCTTGTAGCGCTTCTGGGTCTTGTTGATGATGTAAACGCGGCCCTTGCGACGAACGATCTGGTTGTCGCGATGGCGGCCACGAAGAGACTTGAGCGAGTTACGCACTTTCATGGGTCGTCCCCGAAATTCTGGAATGCCGAGACGGCAGGGACGAACCCGCCACTCGTAAGGTGGCGCGGATATGCCAAAGCCATCCGTCCGGGTCAAGCGATTCATGCAGCTTCGCCAAACCGGGCGGCCTGTTTTGCCGTATTTCAGCAGGGCGAGCTCAATGCGGGTAATCGCGCCCAAAGAAATTATTGATAAAAATCCTAAAATAGCCTATGTTCCTAAAACCCAATGGTCCAGCCCCTGCTTTGCGCTTCTGGCGCCGGGGTGTAGAGACACCGGAAATCTTGAAGGAGAAGACCATGTTGCGGGCGGATGCAGAAGCGCCAGCCAGTGTCGCAGACTCTTCCCAGACGGGCGACGATACGGTCCGGTCGACGCCGGCCGCATCAAGCGCTGCGGGCCCCGTCTATCCCATCCTGATGGCGATCTGTTTCTGCCATCTGCTGAACGACATGATGCAGGCCCTCGTGCCTGCGATCTATCCGCTGCTCAAGGAGAGCTACGGGCTCGACTTCATGCAGGTCGGCTTCATCACCTTCACCTGGCAGGGCATGGCTTCACTGCTGCAGCCAGTGGTCGGCACCTACACGGACAAATATCCGAAGCCCTATTCGCTCGCCTTTGGCATGGGCTTCACCCTGCTCGGGCTCGTGATGATCGGCTATGCGCACAGCTATCCGATGCTGCTCGTCTCAGTGGCTTTCATCGGCACGGGATCGTCGATCTTCCATCCGGAATCCTCGCGTGTCGCGCGTCTCGCATCCGGCGGGCGCTATGGTCTTGCGCAGTCGATCTTTCAGGTCGGCGGCAACATCGGCACCGCCATCGGCCCGCTGGCGGCCGTGCTCATCGTCATGCGCAACGGTCAGGCCAGCATGAGCTGGTTTGGTGCCTGCGCCCTGCTGGCCGCCTTCGTGCTCTGGCGCGTTGGTGGCTGGTATGCGGGCCATCTGGCCGCACGCGCCAATCGCGCGGCGCGTCCGGTGCGCGAGACAGGACTCTCCCGCTCGACGACACTGATCGCCATTGCGATCCTGATCTCGCTCAGCTTCTCGAAGTCCTTCTATACGGCGAGCATCACCAGCTTCTTCCAGTTCTATGTGATCGACCGGTTCCACGTCGATGTGCAGACGGCGCAGCTCTATCTGTTCATCTTCACCGGCAGCGTCGCGCTGGGCACGCTGGCGGGTGGCCCGCTCGGCGATCGCTTCGGACGCAAGGGCGTGCTCCTGTTTTCGGTGCTGGGCACGCTGCCTTTCTCGCTGGCACTGCCCTATGCCAATCTGTTCTGGACGGGCGCGCTCATTGCGATGGTCGGGCTGATCCTTGCCTCCACATTTTCTGTGATCGTCGTCTATGCGCAGGAGCTCCTGCCGGGCAAGACGGGACTGGTGGCGGGCATCTTCTTTGGTCTCGCCTTTGGCCTCAGCGGCCTGGGTGCAGCGGTGCTGGGCAAGATTGCTGACATGACGAGCATCGCTTTCGTCTATCAGGTCTGTTCCTTCCTGCCCGCCATTGGTGTGCTCGTCTTTCTGCTACCCGATATTCGCAGCGTGGAGCGTCGTGGATAATGCCATTCGTTTCTGATTTCGTCGCGGCACGCCGTACCCGCACCACGCTGCCGGCTTCGCCCGCGCCTGCGAGCCTTAAAGAAGCCTTCGAGATTTCCGCTGGGGTTGCGAAGGAGCTTGGTGCGCAGATGGGTGGCTGGAAGGTTGGCCATGCACCGGATGGAACGCCGGTCGCCTCGCCAATGTTCACGGCAGGCTTTCTGGCCAGTGGTGCCAGCTGGCACATCAAGGCCGGCCTGCCGATGATTCCCGAAATCGAGATTGCGCTGCGTCTGGGACAGGACCTGCCGACGCGTCCGGGGAAACCCTATTCGCGTGACGAATTGCTGGAGGCCTGCAGTGAGGCGCTGATCGGGATCGAGCTGATCGAGCGGCGCATTCCCATGAAGGACATTCCCTTCACGCTCAATCTTGCCGATGACCTTGGCAACCTCGGCTATGTGCTGGGCGCTGCGACGCGAGGGTTTCGCAAGCTCGACCTGCCGAACCTGCAGTGCCGTTTCTGGATGGACGGAAAGCTCACCACCGACCGCAAGGGCGGGCACGCCAAGATCGACCCGATGGTGCCCTTCATCGATTGGGCCAATGCACAGCAGGATCTGCATGGCGGCCTCAAGGCCGGGCAGATCGTGACGCTGGGCAGCCTGACGCCCATGGTGGCGATGACCGCGCCAGCGCCCCTGCGCGCCGAGATCGAAGGCATCGGCGAGGTTGTGCTCGACGTGGTGTGAGCCTGGGGCGTTTGCGCCCTACGGCCCAGGCCCTCACCCCAACCCTCTCCCGCAAGCGGGAGAGGGAGTGTGCGCGCCGATGCGCGTGGTTCCCTAAGGTTCGATCAGCTTCTTCGCGCGGTCGATGATGGTCTGGTCCGACCCATGCACGCGCTGCACGACATCCTGCAGCTTGGCCCCTGTCGAAGGCGTGATGCCGATGCGCAGCCGCTCAGCATCCTCGATGAAGTCCTTGTCCTGCATGGTCTTGTTGAAGGCATTGCGCAGGATTTCGACAGCTTCCGGATTGGTGCCCGGCGGCACCACATAGGAGCGGCCGAAGAGCTGCTGGCTGAGGATCAGCTCAACAGCCTTCTTGTCGGTCTCATTCTTGATGTAGGGCCAGATCTGCGGCACGCCCATGGCGGTCAGCTCGGGCTCGGGGTCAAGCGCATCCTGCATCAGGATGTTGAGCTTCTTGTCGCGGACCCAGTCGCCCTTCTGCGACTTCAGGGATGACCAGTCGAGCCCGCACAATCCGCCTGCTTCGCCGCGTTCCATGGCGAGCATGATTTCCGCGGTGCCCTTGTAGCCGCTGACGATGTCAAATTTCGTGCCGGTCGCAAGGTTGTGCAGCACCAGATAGTCGCGCGTCGCGCCGCCGGCCTGGCTGGCACCCATGACGATCTTTTCCTTGAGGGCCGCCTCGTAGGTCTTGATGGGCGAGGAGGCGTAGGTCATGCACACGCGCGTGCCAGAATCGGCCGTGCCGATATAGACGAACTTCGTCGGGTCGAAGAGATTGCTGGCTCGCTCATCAAGCAGGCGGCCCATGATGGCGCCAGGCATCAGCGCGCCAATCACCGTGCCATCCTTGGGCGAGACCTTGTAGAGCTGTCCGCCGACGATGGCGCTGCCGGCGCCGGGCTGATTGCGCGCGATGACGTTCGGATTGCCGGGAATGAACTTGCCGATGTGGCGGGCAACAGCGCGGGCGTAAATGTCGTAACCACCGGCGACGTCGGCGCCGATCAGCATTTCGATCTGCTTGCCGGCGTAATAATCAGCGGCCTTCGCCGGAATTGCTGCGGTTATCGTCACGCTGGCCATGAGGCCAGCCCATAGGGCCCTGTGCATTGATCCTCCCGATGTCTGCCGGGGCGGTTGAAACCGCCGCCGGTGACCATTGGTGGGGAAGGTAATCGATGCAGCCCGGCGCGACAACCGGGCCTCAGACCTCGAAGATTCTCTTCTCGGTCCTGTGCATGCAGGCGCTCGGGCCCGTGGCTTCGATCATGTAGTTGTCGCAGATGACGCCGAAGAGCTCCGCCGTCTCGTAGCCCGGATGCACCGCAAGGCACATGCCCTCGGCCAGCGACATGGTCTCATCCGCGCGGATGAGCGGGCGCTCCACCATGTCGTAGCCCTGCCCATGGCTATAGAGGCGGATTTCCGGCGGCAGGCCGTGGGCCACCATCCAGGCGTCATGCTTGGCAGCAATCTCCGCGCAGGGTGTGCCGGGCTTCATCAGGGACAGGTTATAGTCCTGCGCGGCCTTGACGCTGGCGAAGGCATCCTTGAGTTGCTGCGTGGCCTTGCCCAGCACGATGGTGCGCGCGATCTCGGTATAGAAGCCGCCGGGACCATTGACCTCGATGAGCAGGGACAGATGGTCGCCGGCCTGCATCGTGCGGCCCTGGAAGTGACGGCCGATGAAGCCCGAGCGCACGCCCAGCGGCGCGGAATGGCCGAGCTGGATGCCCTGCTCGCTGCCAAGTTTCATGCATTCGGCCTGAATGAAGGCGGTGACATCGATGTCGCGCAGGCCGGGCCTGATCATGCCGAGCACCTGCGCGAAGACCGCGTCCTGCAAGTGGGCGCAGCGATACAGCAGGTCGATCTCTTCCGGGCTCTTGACCGCCTTGATCGTGTCGATGGCATCGGTGCAGTCGACGAGCTGCACATTGGTGAGCCGCTCCTGCATGGCGCTCACGAGCGAATGGGGCAGGGCCCCCATGTTGATGCATCCGATGCGACGGTAGTTGCGGGAGGCAAGCTCATCGACGGCAAGCTTTGCATCATAGCCCAGCGTATAGACGATGGAGACGAAGCTCGGGGAGTTCAGCACGGTGCCGACGCCGCGATGGATCGGATCCTTGCCGGCCAGTTCGCGGCGGCCGTTGAAGGGGCCCATCTCCACGACGGTCATGGGCGCGTTGCGGTGGAAGATCACCGTGCGCGGATACCCATTGGCGGCGGGCAGGTCGGTGAACCACTTCACATAGCCGCCCACCCAGTCACTCGTGTTCTGCAGCACGATGGCGTCGAGCCCATCGCGTTCCATCATGGCGCGCACGCTGGCCCAGCGGCGCTCGAGTTCGACATTGGAGATCGGCTGGATGATGCGCTCGTCCGACATGGTGTCCTCCTTGCGGTTCCGCCCTGCAGGTCAGCGCACCACGTTGCGCAGGTCCTGCTGGCGTCCCTCACGCCAGGCGTTGAGATTATGGGCGACCAGCGGCAGGACCTGCCGGTCGTAGATGTCACTCATGCCGCCGATGCGCGGCGACATCATGACGTTGGGCATGTCCCATAGCGGATGGTCCTTCGGCAAGGGCTCGATGGAGAAGACATCGAGGCCGGCACCGGCGATGGTCCTGTCCTGAAGGGCCTTCACCATGGCGGGCTCGTCGATCACGTCGCCACGGGCGAGGTTGATGACGAAGGCGCTGGGCTTCATGGCCGAGAAGATCTCGCCATTGACCAAGTGGCGCGTGCGCTCATCAAGCGGCACGAGCACGATGAGGAAGTCGGCTTCGCTGGCAGCCTCGCGCAGCTGCGCGCGTGGCACCACCCTGTCGAAGCCTTGCGTCTCGCCGCGGGCATTGCTGACACCCACGACGGTCATGCCAAAGGCCTTGCAGCGCGTGGCAATGGCCTCGCTGATGGCGCCAATGCCGATGATGACCACAGTCTTGTCGACGAGCACGGGTTGCGCCCAGCGGTCCCACACATGGGAACGCTGGTTGGCTTCCATCTGGCGGTAATTGCGCGAGAGGCCGATCATGTAGAGGAAGGCCATCTCCGCCATCTGCGGCCCGTGGATGCCGCGGCCATTGGTGATGCGCACCTGCGGCTGCAGGTTCTTCAGGCTCCACAGGTGATCGACGCCGGCTGACAGGGACACGATGTAGCCGAGGTTCGGCATGGCGCCGACCAGCTCGTCGGTCACATTGTGCGCCAGCGCCACGAGCACATCGCAGGCGGGCGCGGCGGCGAGCGCGTCTTCTGCCGTCTTGAAGTCGTGGACCTTGATGCCGGGAAGCTGCGGGCGCAGATCATCCGCCCGGAAATGCTTTTCACGTTCGACGATGAGAACTTCCATGAGTCTGTGGCCTCCCTCAGCCGTAGAGCAGCTTGGGCAACCACAGGGCGAGCTGCGGGAACAGGAACAGCAGCAGAATGAGCACGAAGGGCGCCACCAGGAAAGGCAGGATGCCGCGATAGACCGCGCTGAGGTCCAGATCGGGCACCTGCGCCTGAATGACGAAGAGGTTCATGCCAACCGGCGGATGAATGAGACCCAGCTCCACCACGATCACGACGATGATGGAAAACCACACGGGATCATAGCCGAACTGTGTCACGAGCGGCAGGAACACGGGCACGGTGACGAGCACCATGCCGATGCCCTCGAGGAAACAGCCGATCAGGATATAGGCGAAGATGATCAGGGCCATCACCGAGAGCGGCCCAAGGTTCATCGCCTTGGCCGTGGCGACCATCATGTTGGGAAGCTGCGTCTGCACCATGAAGGACGAGAAGAGATTGGCGCCCATGATGATGATGAACAGCATGCAGCTGGTGACGACCGAGCCTTCGATGGACTTCAGCAGGGTCGGGACGTTGATGCGTCGTCCCAGAAAGCCCAGCAGGATCGCGCCCAGCGCACCCACGGCAGCCGCTTCCGTCGGGCTGAAGATGCCACCATAGATGCCGCCGATGGTGATGATGAAAAGCGCGACGAACTGCCAGGGCTCGCGCAGGGCCGCGAGGCGCTCGGGCCATGTGGAGTGCTTGACCGGCGATGCAAGGTCCGGGCGCAGACGGGCAACGGTGATGGCAACGATGATATAGAGCGCCGTCAGCGTGAGGCCCGGGAACAGGGCGGCCGCAAAGAGCTTGGGCACCGGCTGTTCGGCGATGGCACCATAGATCACCAGGATGATCGAGGGCGGCACCAGAATGCCGATGCTGCCACCCGCTGCAATGGAGCCGGTGGCGAAGCTGTCCGCATAGCCGGCCTTGCGCATCTCGGGCAGGGCGATGCGCGTCATGGTGGCAGCGGTTGCGACCGATGAGCCGCAAACGGCGCCAAAGCACGCAGCGGCCGCGATGGTTGCGACGGACAGGCCCCCGCGCACGCCTGACAGCAGCACGCGCGCGGCATTGAACAGATCCGCAGACAGGCGCGTGTTCGAGGCGATGTCGCCCACCAGAACGAAGAGCGGAATAACTGAGAGGTTGTAGAACGAGGCGGTGTCAAAGGGTGTCGTGCCGAGGACTGCAAAGGCGCTGCGCCAGCCCGACACGGCCATGTTTCCGAAGAAGCCGACCAGCGTCAGCGCAAGCCAGACGGGCGCGCGAGCCAGCAGCAGGGCGAAGAGGCAGAGGATGCCGATCAGGCCAATGGATGCGGCGCTCACGGATGCTGCTCCTTCGTCGCAATGTCGGGCCTGAGGAACAGGGTAAAGGCGCAGATCACGACACCAGCCAGGCCTGTGAGGCCCGCCGCCCAGATGTACCAGACAGGAATATCCAGCTCGAGCTTTCGGTCTCCATACTCAAAGGCCTGCAGGCCCTGCCGGGTCATCGCCCAGGCCATGATGCAGAGGACGACGACCGTCACCAGATCGAAGAAGCGGATCAGCACGGCCTTCACGCGGGGGCCGAAGACATTGTCCAGCACGTCGATGACGATATTTCCGCGACGCAGGAAGGCCGAGGACATGCCGTTGAAGACGAACACCACCAGCATGGCCTCGACGAAGTCATAGGCGCCGCCCAGAGGCTTGTTGAAGAGGTAGCGCAATGTGACATCGACGCTGGTGGTCAGCATCATTGCGATCAGCGCCAGGCTCGCGATCCACAATTGCAGCTTCTGCAGCCGCTGGACCGCGCGCAAAAGCCCGCTCTCTCCGCTCATGGCAGGTGGTCTCCCCCAAATGGGCTTGCGGCACCGCAGCCCGGTGCCGCAAGGACGTTGCTTACTTGGTGTAGTCGGTGAAGAAGGCGCGGGCGGGGAGGCCCTTCTTCTCGAGACCCTCGATGTATTCGTCGTTGATCGCGGAGACGGCCTTCTTCATGCGGTCGAGTTCGGCGCCCGCGAAGAGATTGACCTTGACGCCCTTGGCGAGGATCGATTCCTTGCCGGCCTTTTCGGCCTCGTCCCACATGGCACCATACCATTCCGCACGGGCGGGGCCGGTGGTGCTGTCGATGATGGCGCGCAGATCTGCCGGCAGCGAGTCATACTTGGCCGGGTTCATGACGACGGCGAAGGTGGCACCGCTGATGCCGGGCTCGACCACATATTTGGCAGCGATGCCGAGATCGAAGCTCGCGGCCCCTTCATAGGGGAAGGTCGCGCCGTCGATGATGCCCTTGGACATGGCATCTGTGGTTTCCGGTGGCGGGACCGGTACGCCGACGCCGCCGATCTTCTCGATGATCTGCTTGAAGTTCGTGCCGGCATAGCGAATCTTCTGGCCCTTGAAGTCCTCGACCTTCTGCATCGGGGTCTTTGAGAAGAACATCAGCGGCGGCGTCACCGCCATCCAGAGGATCTTCAAGCCCTGATGTTCCTTGGCGAGATATTTGGGCGCGAGTTCCGTCAGGCGCTTTGAGGTGATCGCGCTGGTGAGACCGGCAGAGGGCGTCACATAGGGGCCGCTTGCCGTCTCGGTCAGCGCGAACCGGCCGGGCGTTGCACCGTGCAGGCCCACCGCGATGTCGGCGGTGCCGTTGGAGGCGAGCTCGAACTGGCGGTTGACCGGGCCGAGCTGGGAGGCCGGGAAAATGTTGAGCTTCAGACGACCGCTCGACAGCTTGGACAGTTCCTCGCCCCAGGCAACGAGTGCCTTCTGGAAGGTGTGGTTGGGCGGCAGGAAGTGGGTAACCTTCAGTTCGAAGGTCTGGGCAAAGGCCGCGGACGGAGCCGCCAGGGCGAGTGCGCCGATGAGCGACAGGGTCAGTCTGCGCGTAATCATCATTGATCCTCCTTGTGTTTCCCGACC
>CAISZN010000226.1 GCA_903889985.1 uncultured Hyphomicrobiales bacterium
CATCGAAGTGGATCTCAGCTGGCTCGGCATCGAGCCCGATCTCATCGTCCGCCAGTCGGACCGCTTCGCCCATTATCAGGCCGCTGCCGACCGGCTGCGGGCCATGGGGCGCCTCTATCCCTGCTTCGAGACGCCCGATGAACTCGACCGTCGTCGCAAGCGGCAGGCCGCTCGCGGATTGCCTCCCATCTATGATCGCGCAGCGCTGAAACTGACCGAAGCCGAGAGGCAGGAGCTGATCGCACAGGGCCGCAAGCCTCACTGGCGCTTTCTGCTCGACCATCGCACCGTGAGCTGGGAAGATCTTGTTCGCGGCCCGAGCCACATCGATTGCGCCTCCCTGTCAGATCCCATTCTGGTGCGCGAGGATGGCACCTGGCTTTATACGCTGCCCTCGGTGGTGGATGATGTTGAGCTGGCCATTACCCATGTCATTCGCGGCGAGGATCACGTCACCAATACGGCCGTACAGATCCAGCTCTTTGAGCTGCTGAGCGATGTGGAACATGTGCCTGCTTTCGGGCACCACAATCTATTGACCGACATCACCGGCGAGGGGCTGTCCAAGCGCACCGGCGCGCTCTCCATCGGTTCGCTGCGCGATGGCGGAATCGAGTCGCTTGCGGTCTGTGCCTTCTCGGTCCTGACTGGGTCATCGGATGCGGTGCATCCGGTTCACTCGCTGACTCAGCTGCTCGGCCAGTTCGAAATTTCGCACACGTCAAAGGGTGCAGCGCGTTTCGATCCCGCGGAGCTGCGCACCCTGTCGGCGCGCACCCTGCATCAGCTCGATTTTGAAAGCGTGCGTGATCGCCTGGCCGCTCACGATATTACCGGCTACAAGGCCGAGGCCTTCTGGAATGCGGTGCGTGGCAATCTCTCCACCTTCCTCGACGTCATGACGTGGTGGCGCGTCGTCGAGGGCGAGATCGAGCCGGTGATCACCGAAGCAGACTACCTCGCCGCCGCAAAGGCTCTGTTGCCTGACGAACCCTGGACGACACAGACATTTGGCGAGTGGACGAACGCGCTCAAGACAGCGACGGGCCGCAAGGGCAAGGCCCTGTTCCATCCGCTACGTCTCGCGCTGACAGGCCTCGATCACGGGCCTGAACTGGCGCAGATCCTGCCGCTCATCGGGCGGATTAAAGCGACGGGCCGATTGTCCTGACCTTGCGCTTGTTGCCGTTGGCATCGACCTCTTCGCGCGTCTGCCCTTCGCTCAGTCCGTAGGACTTTGCCGCAGCAGCAGAGCCACCAATGCCGGATGAAGCGGAGCTTGCGGTCGGGGAATTGGCGTTGGCGGCGGCCTCGACTGCCAGAACCGGATCTTCCTCAGGCTTCGGCCCCTTGGGGTCGGGCTTGCCCTTTGTACGGGCGGCGACGGGTGCGCGGGCCTGAACCGGACGCGAGAGCTCCTCGGCCCGCTTTTCGCTGACCACGACATCGCCCTTGGTGGTGCGACCAAGCAGCTGCTCGGCGTCAGCGAGGGCCTGCACCCAGCTCTTGTTTGCAGGTTTGCAGGTACAGGTCGGATCAAACTTCGTCCGATATTTGAGCGCATTCGGCAGCGACTTGTAGGGCTGGCCATCGATGCTCACCGCCTGCTCGATATCAGCGCTCGGCGAATAGGTGAACAGCACAGTCTCTGCATTCGGGCACAGCGCATGGCAGAGTTCAGACAGGCTTTCAGAGCCGCCGCGCGTCGCGGAATAGCTGACCGGGAAAAAGCCGCCATCGCAGGTGCGCACGCAGACCGCCTTGGAACCGCCGTGCGGTGCCTGGTCCTCGACGCTCATGGGCGGCAGGTCTTCCGGCGTGACTTCGTTTCCAAAAAGCGTGTCGAAGAAATTGCCGCGGCGCGGCTGCCGGCAATAGGCGTCATACCGCGCCAGCAGGGCCTGTCGCTGTCCTTCGCCGCTGGCCTGCTGGGCCTGCTTGGTGAGATTTGCCAGATTGGCGCGCATGCGCTGGATCTGCTGGTCCATGCCGCCGCACTGGGGTGG
>CAISZN010000227.1 GCA_903889985.1 uncultured Hyphomicrobiales bacterium
ATCCGCCACTACAAGGAATTCGTCATCCCGCTGAGCGAGGAGGCGACACGCGATCAGGCAGCACGCTGCATGAACTGCGGCATTCCCTATTGTCACAATGGCTGTCCGGTGAACAACCAGATCCCGGACTGGAACGACCTCGTCTACAAGGGCGACTGGGAAGAGGCCGCCCGCAACCTGCACACGACCAACAACTTCCCGGAGTTCACGGGCCGCATCTGCCCCGCACCCTGCGAGGCCTCCTGCACCCTGAACCTCACCGACCAGTCGGTGACGATCAAGACGATCGAGTGCTCGATCGTCGATCGCGCCTGGTCGGAAGGCTGGATCAAGCCGGAAGTGCCCAAGTCCAAGACCGGCAAGAAGGTGGCTGTCATCGGCTCGGGCCCTGCCGGCATGGCCTGCGCCCAGCAGCTCGCGCGTGTTGGCCACGACGTTCATCTCTATGAGAAGAACGCCAAGGCCGGCGGCCTGATGCGCTATGGCATCCCGGACTTCAAGATGGAGAAGACGCTGATCGACCGTCGTGTCGAGCAGATGTCGGCCGAGGGCGTCGTGTTCCACTACGGTGTGAATGTCGGCGTCGATGTCACCATGGACCAGCTTGTTGCTGACTATGATGCCGTCGCTCTGGCCGGTGGCGCAGAGAAGCCACGCGACCTGCCGATTCCCGGCCGCGAACTCAGCGGCGTCCATTACGCGATGGATTTCCTGCCGCAGCAGAACCGCCGTGTGTCGGGCGAGCCGCTCACCACCAACGAGCCCATCGTGGCCTCGGGCAAGCATGTGGTCGTCATCGGTGGCGGCGACACGGGGTCCGACTGCATCGGCACCTCGGTGCGCCATGGCGCGCTATCGGTGACGCAGCTCGAAATCATGCCGAAGCCCCCGGAGAAGGAAAACAAGCTGCTGACCTGGCCGGAATGGCCGCTCAAGCTGCGTACCTCCTCCTCCCACGAGGAAGGCGCGGAGCGCGATTTCGCGGTCAACACCGTGGAATTCACGGGCGACGGCGGCACCGTGAAAAAGCTGCGCTGCGTGCGCGTCGATGGCAAGTTCCAGCCGATCCCGGGCACCGAGTTCGACCTCAAGGCCGATCTCGTCCTGCTCGCCATGGGCTTCGTCTCGCCCGTTCACGAGGGCATGATCCATCAGCTTGGCGTCAAGCTCGACAACCGCGGCAATGTCGCGGCCGACACGCTGCAGTACAAGTCCTCGGTCGAGAAGGTCTTCGCCTGCGGTGACATGCGTCGTGGCCAGTCGCTGGTCGTGTGGGCGATCCGCGAGGGCCGCCAGTGTGCGCGCTCCATCGACCTGCATCTGATGGGCGAGACCATCCTGCCGCGCTGATTTCAAGCCGGGACACAGACCACAAGGCGCGGCATCGGCCGCGCCTTTTTTGTTGGCGCCCAAGCCAGATTCAGCACGCTCGACGAAGCTGATCGCTTCAGTGGCTTTCCAGCTTGCCGAAAGCCAAAATTAAAGCGAAGTTAATGTGCCTGTTAATGATCAAAATCAGGCCTTTAGAAAAATTGGTAAGGGGCTGACATATGGGAAATCTTCTTCTGACCCACGAAGGTCGAATCAATCGTGGGAAGTTCTGGCTGGCACTCGTCTACTATCTGCTGACGATGGCCATTGTCGGCGTCGTTTGCTTCGTTCTTTCGCTTGTTATTCCGGGTGATCCCGGGAGCGATGGCTTCAGTGTTTCAGGCGCGCGGGCAATCCCCTTCGTGATTGTTGTCTTCGCCTATCTGATCTTCCTTTGCTGGTCGGGCATTTGCGTGGGCATCAAGCGGTTTCATGACCGCAACAAGTCCGGCTGGTGGATCCTCATCCAGTTCGTGCCGGTCATCGGTCCGTTCTGGTATTTCGTGGAGGCCTTCTGCCTGAAGGGCACCACGGGGCCGAACCGCTTCGGTCCGGATCCGCTGCAGGGCTGATCTTCACTGCAAAGGGAAACGAAAAGCGCGGAGTGATCCGCGCTTTTTCATTTGCGCGACAGAGGCGCCTCATCTGATGCCCGATGCGGTGGTGAACTTGACGCTCGAGGCGCCTGCATTTGTCTCCCACGCGCGGGAAAGGGAGGAGCGTCGCGGCTACTGCTTCTGTGGCCAGGTGAAGTCATCGGCGCGGCCGGGGCGGGTATCGAGGGGGCGACCCTGAACGAGGGCGCGGTCGAGAAGGGCCTGGGCTGCATTGCCCGAGGCAACAGTCGGCCGGGGCCGCGAACTGGCGAGCTGGCCTCCGGGTGCCAGTGTCGGTCCGGTCAGGGGCACGACTGGGCCAGCTGCCGGCTTCACGGGAATGACGACCTCCACCGGTGCCGCCGGCAGGGGCAGGGCAGCGAGCGGATCGATGCGGACCGCCGGAGCAGGCGCTGGCGCAGGCTTCACGGCGTCGGGCGCGACCTCTGCGGGCTTCGCCTCGGGGATGGGCGGCGCTGTCAGCACGGCCACCGCAGGGTCGATCTGCGGCTTGGCATCATCCATCAGCCGCTTGATTTCCAGCTCGACGAAATGCGCGAGCTTGCGCGCACCGGACCGGGTGAAATGGACGCCATCCCCCGCCCTCAGGCGCTGGAACTGGCCGTTGAGGTCGGGTCCATAGGTGGTGAACTGGCCGCGGTCGTCGAGGAAGGCGTCCCAGATGTCCACATAGATGCCACCCGCACGGCTGACGCGCTCGCGATAGACTTCGTTGAGCTGCACCATGTCGGATGAGAAGCGCTCGTTCTTCATCACCGGCGTGCCGACCCAGATGAGCGGGATCTTGCGCTCGCGGAAGACCTGCACCAGCGCGCTGACGCGGTCTGCATAGATCTGCCGCCAGCGTTCGGTCCGCAGGTCGACGGTATTTGTCCCGTCGCGCAGCTGCTGGCGATCATTGCTGCCGATCATCATGACGACGGCGTTGAATTTCTCCTTGCCCGCCAGCAGGTCGCGCGCGCCCTTGATCCAGTCGAAATAGTCATCGCGCACGAGGCCCGTATTCTCGCGGGCGCGGCGCAGGACGGCGACATCAGATCCATCCCCATAGGCTTCCGCGAGGCCCTGTCCCAGCATCTGGCCTAGGCTGTCGCCGATGACGGCCACGGTGTAGCTCGGCTCGCCCGGACGCGGCTGGACGGGCTGCTCTGCAACCGGGGCCGGGGGCGGGCTAACCGGCCCTGCGGGCAGGGTGGGCGTATCGGGCGGTGTCGCACCGTCCGCCTGCTGGGGCTGGCCATCGGGTGGCGTGGCCGGCGCGCCTTCGGGAGGCGCTGGCGGCGCAGGTTCTTCGAATGTGTAGCCCTTCACCGGGGCTGCCCGGCGGATCAGGTGTGTCGGCCGCTGGGTGACCTTCTGCTGGCCCCGCAGCTTCTCCATGCGTTCCCGGTCAGCCCGGAAGAAGGCAGCCGATCCCTCGTCCTCGGCAAAGACCGAAGGACCGCAGGTCGCAAAGACGAGCAGCGCAGACAGGCTCACCCGGCCCAGCGCCCGCCAGCGCGAGGGCTCGTCTGTCAGGCGTGATGGTGGGCCACCCTCGGTGCGAAGCATGGGCATAACATAACGCAGAATGAGCCCGGCGTCAGCGTCTCAGCGGCGGGCTTCCGCCGTCGGCCAGTCATGCAGCAATTCCGGGGCGCCGGAAATCCGGTCTCCCAGTAGCGCGACGCCGAGCGCATAGGCGGTTGAATTGTTGTAGGTCTTGATGGTCTTGAAATTTTTCGTGACGAGGAAGGCCGGGCCTTCCTTGCCGGCGGGTGCCAGCAGCATGGCCTCGCCCTGTTGCGGCAGGGGCTTGCCATCGGCGCGGCGGAAGCCTTCGTGCGCAAAGGCGCTCACGGGCCGATAGGTGCCAGGCGCCTGATGGGCCGCGTGAGAGCCCTCCGGCACCTGCACTTCGTAGCCCCAGCGCATGCCCTTCTGCCAGCCGTGGCGGGCGAGGTAATTGGCGGTCGAGGCGAGTGCATCAGGAATTGTCGTCCAGATGTCCTTGCGCCCATCGCCGTTGAAATCGACCGCATAGGCCTGGAAGCTCGACGGCATGAACTGGGTCTGCCCCATGGCGCCCGCCCAGGAACCGGTGAAGGCCTGCATCGGCACATGACCCTGCTGCAGGATCTGCAAGGCCTTCACGAGTTCCTTGCGGAAATAGTCGCCGCGGTAGTGGGCACTGGCGAGGGTGGCCAGCGAGCGGATCACCGACCGGTCGCCGGTGAAGCCGCCAAAATTGGTTTCCATGCCCCAGACGCCCAGCACGATGTGCCGGTCGACCCCGAACTGGTGCTCGATCTTCGTGAGGGTCTCGTTCCATTCGCCAAGCTTGTCGCGGCCCTTGGCGATGCGATTGGCCGAGACCGCCGTGGCGAGATAGTCGCCGATCGGTTTGACGAATTCCGCCTGCTTGTGGGTCTTTTCCAGCACGCCCTCATCCGGTGTCATGCCGGCAAAGGCCCTGTCGAAAAGGGCGTGGGAGACCCCCGCCTTCTGGGCGTCAGGCCAGAGCTTTTCGACGAAATGCTGGAAGCCCGCATCCTGCGCATGGGCCCGCCCGAATGCGAGGAAGACGAGGGCAGCAGCGATCACGGCAGTGGCCAGCGCCCGCCCGATCTGTGCGGTATGGCACCAATGAGACGAGCTGATTGCTGGTAATGCCCGGATGGGACTTGGGGTTTTGCGAGCCATGGTCGGTGACCCTCCTGGCAGGGATGGTTACCGAACCGTCAATGAAAATGGTTTACGAAGCGTTGAAGACCGCTGATCCTCATGGCCAATGGCCGAGTCGTTCCCGGCTCGGTCGCGGCCCGGCACCTGAAAGGGCACGGACATGGAAACCGGTTTCGGACTTTTTGCGGCAGCCTTCGTGGTCTTTGTCCTCGCGACCCTGATCATGGGCGTTCGGCAGGTGCCGCAGGGCTTTGTCTATACGGTCGAGCGGTTCGGCAAATACTACAAGACGCTCACCCCCGGCCTTGGCCTTATCGTGCCGTGGATCGACCATGTCGGCCGGAAGATGAACGTGATGGAGCAGGTGCTCGACGTTCCTTCCCAGGAGGTCATCACCAAGGACAATGCCACGGTAACGGTTGATGGCGTCGCCTTCTATCAGGTGCTTGATGCCGCCGCCGCTTCCTATGAAGTCTCGAACCTGCAGATCGCCCTGCTGAATCTCGTCATGACCAATATCCGCACGGTCATGGGCTCCATGGACCTCGACCAGCTGCTCTCCCATCGCGACGAGATCAACGTGCGCCTGCTCAACGTGGTGGATGCGGCCGTGCAGCCCTGGGGCATCAAGACCAATCGCATCGAGATCAAGGATATCGTACCGCCGCGCGATCTGGTCGAATCCATGGGCCGCCAGATGAAGGCCGAGCGCGAGAAGCGCGCCGCCGTCCTTGAGGCCGAGGGCCAGCGCGCTGCCGAGATCCTGCGCGCCGAAGGCCGGAAGCAGGCCCTCGTGCTCGATGCGGAAGGCCGTCGCGAGGCCGCCTTCCGCGATGCAGAGGCACGCGAGCGCCAGGCCCAGGCCGAGGCCGCCGCGACCGGCATGGTCTCGGAGGCTATCGCCAAGGGTGATCTGGCCGCGCTCAACTATTTCATCGCCGAGAAATATGTGCGCGCCATCGATGCACTGGCTCATTCGCCCAACCAGAAGACCTTCATCATGCCCATGGACATGGCGGGCATTGCGGGCACACTTGGGGGCATTGCGGAGCTGGCCCGTTCGGCCACCGAATCGAATGCAGCCCGCGCTGCGGCCCGGACCGGCTCCGTGCCGACGGCCGGCCAGCCACCGCTCGGCTGAAAAGGACGCGCTGATGCCTGAAACCGGCGCCTATGGTCCCTGGGTCTGGCTCGCAGCAGGCATCCTGCTATGTGCCTGCGAGAGCGTGGCGCCGGGGCTCTTCCTGCTGTGGATCGGCCTTGCCGCGCTGGCGACTGGGCTGACGGCCTTTGTTGTGTCGACCGGCTTCGCATGGACACTGATTCTCTTTGGCCTCTATGCGGTGGCCTTTCTCGTCATCGGCCGGCGGGTCTATGGATCGCGCGCGAGCCTTGCCGAGAGCCCCTTTCTCAACCGGCGCATGGACTCGCTCGTGGGTCGCGAATATGCGCTCGACCAGGCCATCGAGCAGGGCGAGGGTCGCATTCGCATCAACGACACGGTGTGGCGCTGCCGTGGCCCTGAGTTGCCAGCCGGCACGCGTGTGCGGGTGACGGGCAGTGAGGACGGCGTTTTGCTGCGGGTAGAGCCGGCGGTGCCGTTAAGCTGAAGATAAGGGTCACGACAGGCATCACGACCTGTGACCCCTCGCGCGATTGACACCTACCTCATTTTGGTGACTTTGCCCGCCACGCCAGTTTGCGCGTCGGGAGGGAAAAAATGTTCAGTCACATCCTGCGGGCTGCCGCTGTCGTTGCTGCCACCGTGGGCGTTGTCGCCCCGGCGAGCGCCCAGCTTGGCGGCAGCAAGGGCACGACCATGATCATCGGTTTCGGCCCGGGCGGCGGCTATGACCTGTGGGGCCGCATCGTCGCCCGCTTCATCGGCAAAAACCTGCCGGGGGCGCCGACTGTTGTCGTGCAGAACATGCCCGGTGCCGGCAGCTATGTGGCCGGCAGCTGGATGTACAACATTGCCCCGAAGGATGGTTCGGTGATGGCGATCATCGCGCGCGATGCCGTGCTGGGTCCGCTGACCGGTGCTGAGGGTGCGCGCTTCGATCCGCTGAAGCTGAACTGGCTCGGCACACCGACCACCGAAACCAATGTCTGCATCGTCAACAACAATGCATCGGTGCAGTCGGTCGAGGATCTCTACACCAAGACGCTGATCGTCGGTGATACGGGTCCGGGCACGGGCACGCGCTCCTATCCCAATGCGCTCAACGCGCTGCTCGGCATGAAGTTCAAGCTCGTCTCGGGCTTCCCGTCGTCATCGGATGTGTTCCTCGCCATGGAGCGCGGCGAGGTCGATGGCATCTGCGAGTCCCTCGACAGCGTGACCGGCAAGCGTCCCGACTGGCTGCCGACCAAGAAGGTGAAGATCCTTTTCCAGGGTGGCGCAGAACCCAATCCCCATGTGGATGCGCCCTTTATCCTCGACATCGCAAAGACCGATGAACAGAAGGCTGCGATCAGGTTTCTCTATGCCGGCCAGGGCATCGGCCGCCCCTTCGTCGCGCCCCCGAACATGCCTGCCGACAAGTTGAAGATCCTGCGCGAGGCCTTCGACAAGACCATGAAGGATCCGGAATTCATCGCCGAGGCGAAGAAGTCCAAGCTCGATGTGGAGCCGGAGGACGGCGAGCATCTGGCCAATCTGATCAAGGACATCTACTCGACGCCCAAGGACATCGTCGAGAAGGTCGGCAAGCTGATCCAGTAAGCACTGCGCATCTGATGCGCGACGTGCGGTGAGCCTTTGGCCTCGACGCCTCCGCACCCTCTCCCGCATGCGGGAGAGGGAGTGAGATCGAGCCCTAGCTTCAGGCCACGCCCACGCGATAAAGATCGTGCAGGTGCAGAATGCCGATCGGGCGCTGGGCCTCGTCGACCACGATGATCACCGAGAGCTTGCGCTCGTTGAGCAGGGCCAGCGCTTCCACCGCCATGGCCTCTTCGCCGATCACGGTCGGCTTGCGCGTCATGACTTCGGTCACAGGCTCGCTCAGCAGGTCGCGGGCGGTCTTCATGTGGCGACGCAGGTCGCCGTCCGTGATGATCCCGGCGAGGCGGCCCTGTGCATCGGTCACGCCGACGCAGCCGAAACGCTTGCCGGTCATCTCGAAGACCGCCGTTTCCATGGTGGCAGCCTCGCTGACGAGCGGGATCTGTTCGTCGCGATGCATGATGTCGCGCACGAAGGACAGGCGCGCACCCAGCTTGCCGCCGGGATGGAAGAGCTTGAAATCCTGCGCCGTGAAGCCGCGCGCCTCCAGCAGGGCCACAGCCACCGCATCGCCCATGGCGAGCTGCATGGTGGTGGAGGTCGTTGGCGCCAAACCGTTGGGGCAGGCCTCTTCGGACTTTGGCAGGCACAGGCACACATCCGCCTCGCGCCCGAGCGTCGATTCCGCATTGGACGTGATGGCAACGAGTCCGATTCCGTAGCGGCGGGAATAGGTGATGATGTCGGCGAGTTCCACGGTCTCGCCCGACCAGGACAGGGCGAGGATGGCATCGCCCGACTGGATCATGCCCAGGTCGCCGTGGCTCGCCTCGCCCGGATGGACGAAATAGGCCGGGGTGCCGGTCGAGGCCAGGGTCGCCGCGATCTTGCGGCCCACATGGCCCGACTTGCCCATGCCGGTGACGATGACCCGGCCCGTGGCCGAATGGAGCAGGCTGATTGCCGCCTCCACTTGGCTGCTCATGCCGCCGGGCATGCTCAGGGCGGCTTCCAATGCGGCAATGCCGGCCCGCTCGAGGCCGAGGGTGCGCAGCGCCGACCGGGTGGCCGTCGAGGACTCTTTCGAGGGATTCTGGGGCGCTGAACTTGCGACTGTCATGGGCGCCTCAATACACCCTGAGGCCGCGCCTGTCATGGCCTGCCCGGCAGGCGGGGGCTGTTGCCCAAGGCGAAGGCTGCCCGCGGTAAGCTCTGGTTAACCATAACCGGTTAACGATCTGTTGAGGTCGCCTTCGCGGCCAAGCCGGGATTGATCGTGGGCAGACAGGCCAGGATACAAGCGGTCACGCGCTTTGCGCCGGTCCTGCCGGGCCTTGCACTCGCCTGCGCCCTTGCCGGGCCCCTGGCCGCCCAGACCGCGCCCATGTCGGCTCCCGCTGCCCCAGCCCTTGATGACGGCATGGCCCTGCGCGCGGGCGAGACAGCGCCTGCAGCCGATCCCAACGCCAGGTCCAGCCCGGGCGATGCCAACTACGGTCGGCCGCGGCCTCCGCCAGATCCGCGCCAGGCCTATGCCGGCCGCCGCAAGGTGCCGCCCCATCCCCTGCCGCAGCTCGTGCCCACTCCCGCCCCCTCCGTGCAGCGCGCCCAGCGCAGCAACCGGGCGGCCAATCCCGACCCGATTCAGGTTCAGCCTGCACCAACCGTCGCCACCGTCCCGCAGCTTCCCCAGAAGACCCGCCCGCGTGTCGAGGAGGATCCCTTCGGCCCGGTGGGGATCGGTGTCGGCAGCCTGCGGCTCACGCCCTATGTCGAGGGCGATGCGGGCTATGACAGCAATCCGAACCGCAGTTCCTCGGCCAGTGCCAAGGGGTCGACCATCCTGCACACGGAGGCCGGGCTTGGCCTCAAGTCAGACTGGTCGCGCCATTCGCTGACCGGCGAGCTGCGCGCCGGCTACACGGATGTGCTGAAGGATTCGAGCGCCAGCCGCCCGGATGCCACCGGCCGCCTTGGCCTGCAGATCGATGTCACCCGCGACACGCTGCTGAATTTCGAAATTCGCGGATCCATCGACACGCAGCGTCCCGGCTCGACGGAGCTCACGGCAACCACGGTCAAGTCACGACCCATCGTGGCGACCTATGGTGCAACCGCCGGCGCGACGCAGAACTTCGGTCCGCTCAGCATCGGCCTGCGCGGCACGGTGGATCGTACGGACTATGCGGATGCCACCCTCACCGATGGGACGAGCCTGCCCCTCTCCGCCAATAATTACACAGCCTATGGGACGACCGGTCGCATTGCCTATCAGGTCAATCCGGCGATCGCGCCCTTCGTCGAGGTCACGGCCGATACGCGCAAGCGCGATCAGGCGATCGATCCGGCGGGCTATGCGCGCGATTCCAACGGCGCAAGCATTCGCGTCGGCAGCACGTTCGAAGTCTCGCGTCTCGTGACGGGTCAGGCCAGTGTCGGCTACCTGCATCGCGACTATGCGGACCAGCGCCTGGCGAGCCTCTCTGCGCCCACCTTCGATGCGTCGCTGGTGTGGACGGCAAGCCCGCTCACCACGGTCACGCTGAAGGGGGCCACAACGGCACAGGAAACAACGGTCACCGGCGTTTCCGGTGCGATCAATCGCGCCCTGTCGGTAGAGGTCGCACATGCGCTGCTGCGCAACCTGAAGCTGACCGCGCTGGGCTCACTGGGCGAGACGGATTACCAGGGCGTTTCACTGCGTGAGCGCACGCTGACGGGCTCGCTCCGTGCCGACTACAATCTCACCCGAAGTGTGGTGGTGCGCGGCAGTTTCACCCACGAGCGCCTGCAGTCGAGCGCAGCAGGATCGGACTATACGGCCAATGTCTTCCTGCTGGGTCTGAAGCTGCAGCGCTGAGCGTGGCTGCGTCACCAGTCTCCAACATTGAAGCTCGACGCTTCCGCCCCCTTCTCCCCGCGTGCGGGGAGAAGGTGAGGATGAGGGGCGATCGGGTCGCTTCAGTCTAGTAGAACGAGTTCTACGCCGCAGGCCCTCACCCCAACCCTCTCCTGCATGCCGGAGGGGGCGTGCGTGCGCCTCGTCAGGCTGCGTTGCTTAAAGGCTTCCGACGATCTTCTTCAGCTCTGCGCGGAAGGCCGGCGCGATGTCGGGGCGCGCCAGGGCAAAGGCCACGTTAGCGGCGAGGAAGCCCACCTTCGAGCCCGTGTCATAGGTCTTGCCGTCGAAGCGCACCCCATGGAACGACTGGCGGTCCGAGAGGCCCTTCATGCCATCGGTGAGCTGGATCTCGCCACCCGCACCCTTGCCGACGTTGGCGAGCACGCCAAAGATTTCCGGCTGCAGGATGTAGCGGCCCGAGATGATGAGGTTTGAAGGCGCGGTGCCCTGCGGCGGCTTCTCGACCATGCCGTTGATCTCGAAGCTGTGTCCGTGGTCCCTGCCCACCGAGACGACGCCATACATGTGCGTGTCGGAGGCCGGCACTTCCTCGACGGCAATGATATTGCCGCCATGGGCCTCGTGGGCCTCGATGCATTGGGCAAGGCAGCGCGAGCCGCGCGTGCCCTGCAGGGTGATCATGTCGGGCAGGATGACGGCGAAGGGTTCGTCACCCACGATGTCGCGGGCGCACCAGACCGCATGGCCAAGGCCAAGCGGCGCCTGCTGGCGGGTGAAGCTCGTGTTGCCGGCGCCGGGGGTATCGGCGAGCAGGGCGGCCAGTTCCTTCTCCTTGCCGCGCTTCTGCAGCGTATCCTCGAGTTCATAGGCGAGGTCGAAATGGTCCTCGATGACCTGCTTGTTGCGGCCGGTGACGAAGACGAAGTGCTCGATGCCGGCTTCCCGTGCCTCTTCCACGCAATGCTGGATGACCGGGCGGTCGACCACGGTCAGCATTTCCTTGGGGATGCATTTGGTGGCAGGCAGCACGCGGGTGCCAAGGCCGGCGACGGGGAAAACGGCTTTGCGGATGCGCTTCGTCATGGACCATTTCCAGTGGGCGAGGGGTCGAGCTTAAGCCCGCCTTTAGGCTGAAATTACGGCGGGAACAACTTGGGCCTGTCGCCCGGGTTTCTCCCGAATCGCGCAGCAACCCTAATCGGCAAAAGTTAAGGTGTGTGCGCTAGCCTGCGGGTAGCGAAATCTGGGGTTTGCAATGACTGTTCTGGTGACGGGCGGGGCCGGCTATATCGGCAGCCATATGGTTCTGGCACTGCGGGATGCGGGCGAGCGCGTGGTCGTGCTCGACGACCTTTCGACGGGCGTGCGTTTTGCCGTTCCGGCCGATGTGCCGCTGATCGTTGGGGATTTTGGCGATCAGGCGCTGGTGGACAGGGTCCTGCGGGACGAGAAGATCGAGGCCATCGCCCACTTCGCCGCCAAGATCGTGGTGCCGGATTCGGTCACCGATCCGCTCGGCTATTACGAGAACAACACCGCCAAGGCCCGCAACCTGCTGGCCTGCGCGGTAGGTGCGAAGGTGCCCCATTTCATCTTCTCCTCGACGGCGGCGGTCTATGGGGAGCCGAAATCCGCCTCCGTGCGCGAGGACGACCCGAAGGATCCCATCAATCCCTATGGCCGCTCCAAGCTCATGGTCGAGTGGATGCTGGGCGATACCGCCCATGCCTTTCCCCTGCGCTATGTGGCCCTGCGCTATTTCAACGTGGCTGGGGCCGACCCTGCGGGCCGTTCCGGCCAGTCCACGCCGGCTGCGACCCATCTCATCAAGGTCGCGGTGCAGGCAGCCCTTGGGCTGCGCAAGGGCATGGATGTGTTCGGCACGGACTATCCCACGCCCGACGGCTCCTGCCTGCGCGACTACATCCAGGTCAGTGACCTTGCTGCGGCCCATCTTGACGCGCTGCGTCACCTGCGCAATGGGGGCGGCAGCCTCACCTGCAACGTGGGATATGGACGCGGCTATTCGGTGCTGGACGTCATCAACATGGTGAAGCGCGTCTCGGGCGTCGATTTCGACGTGCGCATCGCCGGCCGTCGTGCAGGTGACCCGGCTGTCATCGTGGCCTCAAGCGATCGTGCCCGCGAGACGCTCGGCTGGGTGCCAAAGCATGACAACCTCGAACAGATCGTGCATCAGGCGCTCGACTGGGAGCGCAAGCTGATGGCGCGGGCGAAGGGTTGAGTGCTGGCCGCGTATGACCTTCCCCCTGTGGGGAGGGTCGGAAATGCAATGCATGTCCGGGGTGGGGGTAGGGCGCGATCAGCGCGCGTGTGGCTGGCTTTGCAGCTTCAACCATTTCCGAGAAGAAATCGCAGCCTCACCCCACCCCGCCGCACTTCGTGCGTCGACCCTCCCCATCAAGGGGAGGGTGGGACGCAACCTTCACTTCAGCGTCCGCAGCCAGCCCACAATCGCCTCGACATCGCCATCCTTCATGCCGGCAAACTGCGCGATGGGCATGGGCGGCAGGAGTTTGCGTCCATCGGGACGCATGCCGGTCCTGATGATCATCTTCAGATCGGCATCGCTGTAAAAGCCGATGGCAGTGGGTGTGAGCGCCGGCGCAAGGCTCTGTCCCCATGGGCCACGGAACTCGCGGCCACCCTCCGCCAGTCCGTTCTTGAAGTCGGGTGCGCCGTCTTCACCTGGGCGCGAGTGGCAATAGGTGCAGCTCGCGATGGTGGCGAGATAGCGGCCATAGGCCAATCTGTCGCTTTCGGGCACCGAGGTGACGCTCGTCACGTCGGGCCCATAGGAGGCGGGGAGCGGCTTGCGATAGGTCGAGCGCGGCGTCTTGTTGGTGACCTCAGGCAGGCTGCGCAGGAAAGCCACGACAGCCTTCACATCCTCATCCGACAGGGCGCTGAAGGACGCGACGGGCATGGGCCAGCCGATGGTCGAGCCGCGCGGGCGCTTGCCATTGCGCAGGCCGTAGATGAGCTGCTCATCGGTCCAGTTGCCGAGCCCCGTCTCTTTCTCGGGCGTGAGATTGGCCGCATGGGCCGTGTAGGCGATGGTGACGAAGCGCCGGCCGCCGGCGAAGGGCTGCGCGCCCGGCGCATCCGACGTATGGCAGGCCCCGCAGGCGAGAACCGAATTCACCAGATAGGCGCCGCGCTCGAGCGCGGTTTCAGCCCGTGCGCCGAACACGGCAAGCAGCAGCAGGGTCGCGGTCCACAGCAGGGTCTTTACGAGCACGGTATTCCTCCCGGGGCCGGTCCTGGGACGGCGACAGGGCGTGCAGGAAATACCAGCGGTGCATGCCGGTCAACGGTTGCTCACACCCAGCCCATCAGCTCACGGCGCACCACGGCCTCGATCACATCCATGCCGCCGGGCGCGTCATTGAGGCAGGCGATGCGCGCGAAATGCTCGCCACCGTTCTGCAGGAAAATGTCGCGGTTTTCGATGCCGATTTCCTCGATGGTCTCGAGGCAGTCGGCGGTGAAGCCGGGCGTCACGATGGCGAGCTTCTTGATGCCCTTCTGTGCCAGCGCCTTCACGGTCTCGTCCGTATAGGGCTGCAGCCATTTCGCCGGTCCGAAGCGGGACTGGAAGGTGAGAACGAAGCGCTCAGGCGGCAGGCCCAGCTCCTCGCGCAGCAGGCGCGCAGTTACAGCGCACTGGCAGTGATAGGGGTCCCCCTTCAGGAGATAGGCGAAGGGCACGCCGTGGAAGGAGGCCAGAATCACCTCCGGCTCGAAATCGAGGGTGCCCAGATGGGCGCGGATCGAATTCGCCACAGCCTTGATATAGGCGGGCTCATCATGCCAGGGCGGGGCAACGCGCAGGGTCGGCTGCCAGCGCATCTTGGCCAGCGCCTCGAAGGTCTTGTCACAGACCGTGGCGGTCGTTGCGGCCGCATATTGCGGATAGAGCGGCACCATCAGGATCCGGTCGCAGCCCTGCGCCTGCAGCGCCTGCAGCCGCGACTCGATGGAGGGATTGCCATAGCGCATTCCCCAGTCGATCACGAGGCGGCTGTCGCCCAGGCGTCGGGCGAGGTCCTCGGACTGGGCGCGGGTTATCGTCTTCAGCGGTCCCTCGTCGCGCTCCTTGTTCCAGATCGTATCGTAATCGCGTCCCTTGCGGGTTGGGCGGGTCGACAGGATGATCAGGTTGAGCACCGGCCACCAGATCAGCCGGGAGGTCTCGATGACGCGGCGGTCCGACAGAAATTCCTTGAGGTAGCGCCGCATGGACCAGTAGTCCGTGGCATCCGGGGTCCCCAGATTGACGATCAAAACGCCGATACGCCGCTCGACCGAAGGGTGGTCGGAGGGCATAAGGGGTGGTGCCAGGTTTGGTTCAGCCTGGTGAGTTGTATCGGTCATCGGTGGGTCCGGAACAGGAAGGCCCTTCGTCTAAGCCGTGGGCCCTGAATTGTCGAATGGATACGCAGGTTGAGGAGAAGCGGATGACCCTGTTGACCCGTCGTGGCACTTTGCTGGGCCTGGTGGCTGGAGCAACGCTGGCTTTCTGCCTCGGGGTTGTGCAGGCCGCCGAGCCGGTGCACCTCACCTTCGTGCTCACCAACGACGTCTACCAGATGAACGAGGTCAATGGGCGTGGCGGCCTGCCAAGGCTTGCCGCGGTGGTGAAGGCCGAGCGGTCCAGGAGCCCCAATGTCATCTTTACCCATGCAGGCGACACCCTGAGCCCCAGCCTCATGTCGGGCTTCGACCAGGGGGCCCATATGGTCGATCTCTTCAACGCCCTGCCGCCGGATGTCTTCGTGCCGGGCAACCACGAATTCGACTTTGGCCGGACGGTCTATTTGAAGCGCATGGGTGAGGCGAAATTTCCGGTCGTCGTCGCCAATCTGCGCGACGAGGATGGCTCGGTTCCGGCCGGCCACCACGACACGCTGATGCTTGAGCGCGGGGGCGTGAAGATCGGCATCCTTGGCACCACCCTCGACACGACGCCGACGGTCTCAGCCACCAAGACCATGCGGTTTGCATCTACCATTCCAACCATCCAGACGCAGGCGCAGGCGCTTCGGGCTGCCGGTGCGGATCTTGTTGTCGCCGTCATCCACGCGGACAAGGCCACCGGGCGGCAGCTGCTCGATGGTCACGTGGTCGATATCGTCCTGCAGGGTCACAACCACGATCTGCACATCGACTATGACGGCCGCACGGCGCTTGCCGAGTCCGGCGAAGATGCGGATTTTGTCGTCGCCGTGGACGTGGATGTGGAGATTGCCCAGCAGGGCAGCCAGCGCAGCGTCAAATGGCGGCCGCGGTTCCGCATCTTCGACACGGCCGACGTCACGCCCGATCCGGCCATGCTCGCCAAGGTGAAGGTCTATGAGGCGGATCTGTCCCGCGAGCTCGACGTGGAGGTCGGCACGCTCGCCGCACCGCTCGACAGCACGAACAGCCGCGTGCGTGGCGGCGAGACGGCCATCGGCAATTTCATCGGCGACGCCATGCGTGTCCAGAACGATGCCGACGTGGCCCTGTTCAATGGCGGCAGCATTCGCGCCAACCGCACCTATGTGGCGGGGGCCAAGCTCACGCGCCGCGACATCCTCACCGAGCTGCCCTTCGGCAACAAGATCGTGGTGACGGCGGTCACCGGCGCGGCCCTGAAACAGGCGCTGGAATATGGCGTCGCCGGTCGCGGCGCCGGGCGCTTCCCGCAGGTGTCGGGCATCAGGGCCGTGGTCGACAGCGCAGCCCCCGCAGGTTCGCGCGTGCAGTCGGTCGAGATCAACGGTGCACCGCTCGATCCTGCGAAGACCTATCGTGTCGCCACGCTGGATTTCATCGCGCGCGGCGGCGATGGCTATACGATGCTTGCAGATCCTGAGGCGACGGAAGATTCCGGTGCGCGCCTGCTGGCCAATGACGTCATGGCCTATGCACGCAAGCTCGGGACGATCGACGCGAAGATCGAGGGTCGCCTGCAGATCCGCTAGGGCGCCTTCTGCGCAAAGCCATGGTGCACGGGCCCGTGTCCATGCCCCACGCCAAGGTCGTCGGCATGGATCAGCGCCTGCGTGAGCCAGGCTTTTGCGCCGCGCACAGCCTCAGTCAGGCTCGCGCCCTGTGCCAGCCGTGCGGCGATGGCGGAGGAGAGTGTGCAGCCGGTCCCATGCGTGTTCTTCGTGTCGACGCGCGGTGCGCTCACCCATGTGACCATGTCGCCATCGACCAGCACATCAGCGGCGCTCTCGCCTGAAAAATGCCCGCCCTTGACCAGCACCGCGGGCCCGCGGGCGGCGAGCTGGCGCGCCAGCCGCTCCTGCGCCAGCACATCTGCAGGCTCGGGACTGTCGGTCAGGCGCGCGGCTTCCGGAAGATTGGGTGTCACCAGTGTCGCGATGGGAAAGAGCTTTTCGAGCATGGCCTCGACGACGCCCGGCGCGCCCAGCGAATCTCCGCTGGTGGCCACCAGCACCGGGTCCAGCACCACATTGCGCGCGCCATGGGCATCCAGGCGATCGGCCACCGCTGCGGCAATGTCCGCCGTTGCCAGCATGCCGATCTTGACCGCATGGACCTTCACGTCGGCGAAGATGGAATCGATCTGCGCGATGAGAAAGTCCACCGGGGGCACATGCACTGCAGTGACTCCGCGGGTGTTCTGGGCCGTCAGTGCGGTGATCACCGCCATCCCATAGGCGCCGTGGGCCGCGAAGGTCTTGAGGTCGGCCTGGATGCCGGCCCCGCCCGAAGGGTCGGAGCCTGCAATGGTCAGCACATTGCGGATGCCCATCGCCGCTGCCTCACGCCTGCCGACGTTCGTCCGCGATGAACTTGCGATCGAAGGGCAGGGTTCCGGGCGGCACGATCTCCACCCGACCGCCGGAGCCGGTGATCAGCTTCAGCTCATTTGCGAGTTCGGCACTCAGGCTCTCGCAGGGCTCGGCGCATTCCGCCTTGAGCACGATCCCGGAGTCCTGCACCACCAGCCGCAGGCGCGAGACCTGAGCATGGTGCTTTGCAATCTCCATGACCTGCGTTGGCAGAATGGCGCGCTCGCCAAGATGGACGATCTGCTCGACACGGCCAAGCCATCCCGCGATGCGCTGGTTGGTGCGTCCGCTTCCCGCATCGGCAGGCAGGAGACGTGAGAGATCCCCGGTGGCGAAACGGACCAGCGGATAGTCCACATTGATCCGCGTCACCACCACTTCGCCGATCTCGCCCTCGCTAACCGGTATGCCCGTGCCGGGCTTCACGATCTCAAGCATGAGGCCTTCGTTCAGCACCATGCCGCTCTCGCGCTTGCCTTCCGTTCCGTCGCATTCGAAGGCAACGACACCGAGGTCGGAGGTGGCATAGGCCTCACGCACGGTGATGCCGCGCGATTCAAATTCTGCGCGCAAGCCATCGTTGAGCGGTGCGCCGAAGACGAAGGCACGCTTGATGGATGAGACGTCGCGGTTCATCTCCGCAGCGCGTTCGAGCAGCTGCTTGAGGAAATAGGGCTTGCCGCAATAGGCCACGGGCTTCAGCTCGTGGATCGCATCAAGCTGGCGCTCGATGGGTGCCTTGCCGGCCGGAATGACTGCACAGCCGAGCGCTGCTGCGCCGCTGTCGATGATGTGTCCTGCGCTCGACAGATGATAGGAAAAGCAGTTGAGCACCACATCGCCTGCACGAATGCCGGCCGCTGACAGCGCGCGTGCTGCGCCCCACCAGTCGCGTGCCTGGCCTTCGACGCAACCGATGAGCACATGTCGCAATGTGCCGGGACGCGCGGCAACATAGCCACCATAGGGCGGTTCCTCGGCCTGCTGGTGCCGCAGGTCTGACTTGCTCAGCAAGGGAATGCGCTCGAGATCCTCGCGACGCTTGATCTCGGTGATGTTGATGTTGCGAATCTGCTTGCGCAGGCCAGCCGCGCGCGATTTGGCAACAGACACAATTGCCTTCAGATCACGGAAGAACGCGTTTTCGCGCGACTTCGGCGTTCGGGTCTCATAGCGATCAAAGTGATCGGACATCCAGCTCCCCCCGGAGCGGCTTACCGCCGGAAATCTCACAAGCCTTGCATAGGCACGAATCTGCGCATGAAAATCAAGCGCAAGGTTCAAACAATCGCGCATGCAGATTGCGCTGCAGCACAAATGAGACGCATCAGTTGGCTTTTAGGAAAATTCTTCGCGACATCCCTCATCTGAATGAGTTTTGGCGCACGATTTTGGGCGAGGTTGACGCCAAGTTCCAGCTTATGCTGGCAAATCCAAAATTCCTGCCGCACCGTCACGCGTGCCAAAGAGCAGGCGGCGACCGTCGTCGCTCCATTGCATGGCAGTTATGGAGCCGCTGCCCTCCGGCGGATTGCGGACAAGGAGTTCAGAACCGTCACCCAGACGACACAGCATGAGGAAGCCATCCTCATAGCCTGCGGCGAGCACCAGCGCCTTTGGATGGAAGGCGACGCAGGACACGCGCGAAGGTCGCACGCCGGTTTCGCGTGGGCCCTGTCCCATGGGGCCGTCCTTGGATTCGAAGGGCCAGACGATGCAGGCTTCCGCACCGGACGTCGCGCACCACTTGCCGTCATGGGACCAGGAGAAAGAGCGCGTCTTGGCTGGATAGCCCGTCATGCGCATGTCCTTGTGGTCGGCAACGCGCCATCCATGCAGCGAATTTTCCTGCATGGCACTGACAACAAAGCGCGCATCCGGCGACACGGTGACATCGAGGTGCGAGCCGCGCCAGACAAGTCCTTCAGGTTCGCCGACAAGGTTAGGAAACCACAGGGACACGCCGTTGTAGTGAGCAACCGCTACGCGATAGCCCTTCGGCATGAAACACAGGCCGCGCACGCCCGAAGGCGCGGTGAAGCTCTTGATCTCGCCCTTCGCATCGCGGGCGCGCACATCCTTGGCCGCGCTCCAGGCGGTGGCGCCATCGTCGCGCAGGGCGAGCGCGTCGATCCACTTGCCATTCATGTTGCCGATTTCCACGGGCTCGCCATCGCCACGCGTTTCGGTGATGCGCCCATCATCGCCGCCGGTGACGAGGCGGTTGCCAAGGCTGCGCGCCAGCAGGATCGTCGCATCGGCATGGGCGATGCTGCGGCGTTCCTCGCCGATCCCGGCGCGCAGGATGGTGCCGTCCGCCAGGGCGAAGGCGGGGGTGCGGCCCAGGAAGGCAGCCGCCACGACTTCGGCGCCGGCTTCAATGGGCGTGACATGTTGCGTGAGCGAGGTCTGGGTCGGGGCCATGAAGATTGTTTCCGTGCGGCGGCGCAGCCTCAGTAATCGTCCTCTTCGTCGTCGTCATTGTCGGCCGTTGGCAGATAATGGGAGACGTTGAGTTCGATGCCGGCATCGGCCAGCGCCTGAATGAAGTCGAGGGGCCATGAATAGGAAATGGTGCCAGCTTCTGAATCAGCCATGACACCCACTTCCATGATCATGCGAAGCGCATACTGGCTCTCGGGGAAGGGCGGGTTTTCGGGATCGAAGGCACGCGCCAGCCGCGAGGCAAGGCGCTGGGTTGCATCCGATATGGTGAGATCGGGCTCTTTCGGGGACAGGTCATAGACAAAGAGCCGATAGGCATCGGCTCCGCTTTCCACCCGCGCGGGATCGCGCACGATTTTCGGCGCGGGGCCGCTATAGCCCCGCGTCTCGATTTTCAGGAAAATGCCGAGGACCAGTGGCTCCATGTCAGGCTAGACCTGACAGGAGAAGACGCCCTGGCGCAGCTCGTCTTCCTTGAGGTTGCGGCCGATGAAGACGACCTTGGACTCGCGGGTCTCGCCGGGCTTCCATTCGCGCTGGCTGTCGCCGTCGAGGATCATGTGCACGCCCTGGAAGACGAAACGCTTCGGGTCGTTCTTGAAGGCGAGAATGCCCTTGGAGCGCAGGATGTTGGGGCCCTCGCGCTGCACGAGCTCGTTGATCCAGGGCATGAACTTGTCCGGATCGAGGTCGCCCGACACGCGCACCGAGACCGACTGCATCTCCTCGTCGTGATAGACCTTGAGGTTGCTGCCATGGTCATGGTGGTGATGGTGCCCATGGTCGTGGTGGTGGCCATGCCCGTGGTCGTGATGGTCGTGGTCATGCTCGTCGGCCTCGAGGAAGGCCGGCTCGATCTCGAGGATGCGCTCGAGGTCGAAGGCGTTCTGGCCGAGCACCTTGGCAATGTCGACATTGCACTTGGTGGCGCGATGCAGCTTCGCATAGGGGTTGATGGCGCGGATGCGGCCTTCCACCTCGCGGCGCTCCTCGTCCGTCACCAGATCCATCTTGTTGAGGATGATGACATCGGCAAAGGCGATCTGGTTCTTGGCTTCCGGCGCATCCTTGAGGCGGTCGGCGAGCCACTTGGCGTCGGCCACGGTCACCACGGCATCGAGGCGCGCCTGGTCCTGCACGTCCTGGTCGACGAAGAAGGTCTGGGCGACGGGAGCAGGGTCGGCAAGACCGGTGGTCTCGACGATGATGGCGTCGAACTTGCCGCGCCGCTTCATCAGGCCCTCGACGATGCGGATCAGATCGCCGCGCACGGTGCAGCAGATGCAGCCGTTGTTCATCTCGAAGACTTCCTCGTCGGCGCCCACCACGAGGTCGTTGTCGATGCCGATCTCGCCGAACTCATTGACGATGACGGCATACTTCTGCCCGTGCTGCTCGCTGAGGATGCGGTTCAACAGCGTGGTCTTGCCGGCACCAAGATAGCCGGTGAGCACGGTGACGGGGATCTTCTCGCTCATTCCAAACTCCGCTCTTGTCTCGCTGGGGCCGCCACGGCTGGAAGCCTGCGGGCACGGTGCGGGCGGGGCCGTGAGGCCTAGCGCGCCAGCGCCGCTGTCAGCTCCCTTATATTGTGGCGAACCATGTCGATGTAAGTCCCCGCGGGGCCATCTGCGGGCGAAAGTCCGTCCGAATAGAGGGTGCCACCCACTTTCGCCCCGGATTCCGCGGCAATCCGCTGGATCAGGCGCGGGTCCGAGACGTTTTCAAGGAAGACGGCGGGCACCTTGTCCTGCCGGATCTGGCGGATGATCTTCGCCACGTCCTGGGCCGAGGGCTCGCTGTCGGTGGAAATGCCCAGCGGCGCCATGACGGTCAGGCCATAGGTGGCGGCCAGATAGCCCAGCGCATCGTGGGTGGTGATGATGCGCCGGCGCTCCTGCGGGATGGCGGCGAGCGCCTGCCGGACCTCGGCGTCCAGCGCGTCGAGCTTTTCCAGATAGGACTTGGCTGCTGCCGCATAGGCCTCGCGCCCGTCTGGGTTGGCGGCGATGAGCCCGTCGCGGATATTGGTCACATAGATCTTGGCATTGGGCACCGCATGCCAGGCGTGGGGGTCGGACTCGGGCGAACCGCGCTCTGTCTCCATCAGGGGCTTGATGCCCTTGGTGACGGTGATGATCGTGGCCTTGGTGCCCGAGCTTTTCACCAGCCGGTCGATCCAGCCCTCGAACTTGAGGCCATTCACGAAGACAAGGCGGGCCGCCCCCAGCTTGCGCGCATCCTGCGGCGAGGGCGCGAAAACATGGGCGTCCCCGCCCGGGGGCACGAGGGTCTCGATCTGGACCCGGTCCCCGCCAATCACCTTCAGGAAATCGGCAATGACGGAAAAGCTCGCCACCACCGGCATAGGCGCGGCGGGCTGCGCCGTGGCAGGCAGGAGGCTGAACAGGAGGACGGCAAGGGCTGCGATGACACGCATGGCTTTCTCCTCAGGCTTCGAGATGGCGGCGCGGCCGGATCAGGCGGACGACCCCGCCAGCCGGACCCAGCACGAGCGAGGCGAGATAGATCACGCCCGCCACGAGGATAATCAGCGGCCCCGAGGGCGTGCTGCTCTGGAACGAGATGACGAGGCCCAGATAGCTCGACACGAGGCCGAAGGCCCCGGCGATGAGCAGGCCCCGGGTGATGTCGGGCGTCCACAGGCGCGCGGCGGCGGCGGGCAGCATCATGAGGCCCACGGCGAGCAGGGTGCCCAGCGCATGGAAG
>CAISZN010000228.1 GCA_903889985.1 uncultured Hyphomicrobiales bacterium
CGGATTCGTTGCGCTCGTTGTGGAATTCGGCAACGGCATTCTGGTTAAATCGCAGACCCAGCGGATTGCGGACGCGGCGGCCTATGCGGCAGCCGTCAACTACGCGAGCACCAGTTCCACGACGTCCATGCAGGCCGTAGCCCAGAATGTGGCCTTGTTGAATGGCTACTCAGGTTCGTCAGTCACGGCCAGCCTCGTAACGTCACCGGTGAATGCGAGTAACCAGGCCGTTCTCGTGAATATGGCAACATCGCTCGACATGATCGTGGCTCCCGTTCTTGGTTTCAAGAACACCATGCCAGTGTCATCGAACTCCTATGTCGGCATAACCACGGGCACATCTGGAACCGGCTGCATGATTGCCCTGGACTCCGGTGGCACTGGCATCACCATGTCCGGCTCTGCGTCGATTTCAGCATCAGGCTGCACCGTTGCCTCCAACAAGAGCCTCACTGTCCCCTGCGGAACCTCAATCTCCGCGACGAAAGTGAACTACAAGACATCATCGCCGACGGTCGGCTGCAGCGGCATAACCGGGACCGTGTCACAAACCACCACGACCGATCCCTATTCGAGCAACGCAAGTGTGCAGACATCCGCCAGCCGGGCAAAGACGAGCATCTCCGATCCCTCGTCGCCTAACATATCTGGTGGTGGAGAGAACATCACTTTCACCTGGGATGACGGCACAAAGGGCGATCTGCAGAGCGTCGGCTGCACCGGAACACAGTCCGGAAGCACATGGAACGTGACCTGCCCGTCGGGCGGCACCTATAATTTCGGCACGATGACCATCTCCTGGGGCATTACGGTCAACTTCGTGACCTCCGGATCGGGGACGTCAATTTATAATTTCTCGGGCCCCCTTATTAACCTGGGGACTGCCGCAACCTTTGGCTCCGGGACCTATAATATCAAAAGCGGGATCTATCTTGGTGGCGGGACCTCAACGACCTTCTCGGGCGGGACGTTCAACGTCGGCACCGGCTCTCTGCCGTGTGGAGACTGGAATTATTACAGCATCTGTCATCTCGGGACTTCGCTCATCGTCACGAATGCCAGCACGTTCAAGTTCAACTCCGGGATTTACGTGACCGGTGGCGCAACCTTGAAGATGGGGACGTCCGGCAGCACTAATGTCTTTAATCTTGGATCGAACAACAGCGGTGGAAACGCCTTGAAGGTCGGAGGCGGCGCGACCGCCACACTTGGCGATGCGACGACATTCACGGTGAATGGTAACCTGTCCCAGAGCGGTGGCTCCTGCCTGACCCTTCCCGCGTCCACCTACCACGACATCGACGGCAACATGGACATGATGGGCGGCCTGACCATGGGTGCCGGGCACTATGCGGTGACGGGCTATTTCGCCGCCGGCGCATCCGGCGGTGGCGATGTGTCGTGTAATGGGTCAATGATTGGTCTCAGCGCGAACAATGTCAGCATGGCGGTCGGGGGCAACAGTGTCATCAGCGGCGGTACATGCGACAGCATGAGCTTCTGTCTTGGTGCGGGCTTCAGCAATGTGACAATCAAGGCCCCGACCACCGGCACCTTCGCCAATCTGGCAGTGGTGGGTCCGCAAAGTTCGGGATCTTCCGGTGATGACGAAAGTTGGGGATCTTCCGGTAAAGGCGGCTGCAATATGTCGGAAGGTTCCAACAATACGCTCATGAGTGGGCTTTTCTACTTCCCGAACGGACCCCTGACGATCAGCGGAAGCGCATCCATCGGCAACGCATCTGGCGACAGCCTCTCGATCGTAGCGAGCCAGATCACTCTCTCAGGATCGGGCCGCGCCACCGTTGGAGTTGGATCCGGTTTGGGCTCTTCCTCGTCACAGTCCAAGACAGTAGGATTCATCCAGTGATGTCGATGATCCTCGACCGGCTTTCCAAAGGCCACAATCATCGAAACTTTGCGCAAGATTGCGATTAGATTTCTTGTAGCATTTGGCTGGGCCTTGCAGCTCTTGGTCCAAAGGCCACTACAACGTCCATCAAGGGGATTGTGAATCTTGATAGCCTGCTAGGCTGCCGCCTGTTGTGGCCTCTCACGCAGGTGCTCGCACGCGATGTCGAACTCACCCTGCAGTTGCCGTAGTCGCGATGCACCATCTGTCGCGATCTCGGCGGCCGTTGTCGCCCGCCAGTCGAGGCACAGGCGATAGACCCGACGTGCGCCGATATTGGCGGCGCAGCTACGCATGGCATGGACCTCATCGCGGAAGGCGGCTTCGTCCTGCCGCGCCACAGCCTCCGCCAGACGTGCCAGCAGGACCGCCGCATCGGTGATGAACTGGTCTGACAGGTCACGCACGAAATCGGTCCCGCCCAGATCCTGCAAGTCCTGCAAGGCGCGCCGGTCGATGGACTCGAGGGCCTGCAGGGATCCTTTCAATTCCTCGTCGTCGACCACTCCCGTCTCGACCTCGACAAGATCAAAAGCCTCAAGGCCGCGGGCTGCTGCAAACTCATCCAGCCAGGCCACGAAGCGCTTGGGCTCGATGGGCTTCCCCATGCAAGCGAACATACCCGCTGCTTCGCATCGGCGACGGGTGCCATTGGTCACGTCCGCGGTCAGGGCGACGATGGGCACGCCCGCGCCTTCGGACTGAGTGAGCCGATAGAGACGCGCGGCCTCGATGCCGTTCAGGACGGGCATGTTGATGTCCATGAAGGCCACATCGAAGTCCTCGGCGGCGAGACGGTCGAGCGCCTCCTGCCCGTTCTCGACAATCGTGACGCGATGACCCGCACGCTCCAGAATCTTGCGAACTACCATCTGGTTCGTCGCATGATCCTCTGCCACGAGAATATCCAGGTGATAGCGCTGATCGCGCAGCGGCTCTGCCGCCGAAGCCTTGCTCAAGCCTGCCTGCGCGATTTCCATGAGATGGGTGAAAGCAGCCTTCTCGCGCGGGACAGGAGCAATGCTTCTCAGAAGACTCTGTATGTGCTGCCCGGCAGCAGTTTTGCCAGCATCGTTCAAGCCGATGAAGACATGCTTCTGCAGCAGCGCGTCGCCGAGATCCACGAGGTCCGCGATGCCGGCCGCAAGGCATTCGGGAGCCAGCAAGACGACCTGCCGCGGCGCCGTTGGCTCATCACAACTGAGAACCCCCAGCGCCTCATCGAGATCTGCCGCTTTGCGCACAATATGGCCGGACTGGCGTGCAAAGATCTCGACCACGGGCATGGAACCCACCAGCAGCAGCGATGCGGGAACAACTTCGCGGGAGCCCTTGCCGATTTCACAGGGCAGCTCAAACCAGAAGCGGCTGCCCTCGCCCTGCGTGCTCTCGACACCAATGGCGCCGCCATGGGCCTCGACAATCTGCTTGGCGATGGAAAGGCCCAGTCCCGTGCCGCCATAGCGGTCGATGATGGTCTCGTCGGCCTGGGTAAACTGGCCGAAGATCTTGTCGAGATTTTCCGGTGCTATGCCGATGCCCGTATCGCAGACATCAAAGGCCAGCGCGCAGGTATCGCCCTCACCCGGCGTGCCGCGCACACGGATGAGCACATGGCCAGACTCCGTGAATTTCACCGCGTTGCCGGCGAGATTGACGAGCACTTCCTCAAGGTGCCGTGTGGCGATCTTCACCCGGCGCGGCGTGTCGGGCGCAATATGGAGGGCAAGGCGGATGCCCTTGGCAGTGGCCTGAACGCCCAGCATGGCACGGATGCCTGCCAGCAGTTCATAGAGGTCGATATCCTCGATGGCGGCAGCCTTCTTGCCGATCTCCATGCGGGCCACATCGAGCAAGGAGTTGATGAGCGCGAGCAGCGAACGGCCCGAGCGCCCGATGGTGCGCGACATGTCGAGCTCTTCCTCGGCTAGGCGCCCCTCGGCCAGAAGATCACTCAGGGCGATGATCGCATTGAGGGGCGTGCGCAGTTCATGGCTGACGCTTGCGAGGAAGAGAGACTTTGCCTTGCTCGCCTGCTCAGCCTGGCGCTTGGCCTTGGAGAGCTGGCGGATCAGGGCCGAGACATAGAGCGGCAGGATGATGAGGCCAAGCAGCAGGCCGATGCCAAGCGGCAGATGGGAGTGCCAGAAAGGTGTCTCTGCAATCACAACCGCGAAGGCAACCACGCTGATCACTGTCGCAGCGAACAGATAGCGCACGCCGAAGCGAAAGCCGTTGCCGAAGATGGCCCAGAGATAGACCGGATAGAGCATGGCCGTGCTCTCATCCCCGACATAGAGGAAGTACGAACAGTTCAGGATATCGAAGGGGATGCCGATGAGGCGGCGTGGAACACAGATCCCAGGCCGGTAGAGCAGATGGCCAAGCATGAGCAGCCCACCGCCAACAAACAGGACATAGTGGACGAGATGGGCGTGGAACGTCTCGCTGCCGTAATTGCCATAGCGCTGGGCGAGGAACAGGTAGAGCAGGATCGCCTGGGGCAGCAGCACGCGGTTGAAGATGACCTCGTGCTCTCGGTCAGGCCTGTTGCGCAGCCGGGCGCGCAGGGACGCAATAGCCGCGCGCCAGCCATGCATCCCGTCGTCTGATCTGTTCCCACCGCCCGTCATGACAGCCTCAGGCACTTATCGCCACGTTTCCTTTTACCGAAAGAAGCTTGCGGAAGTCCGACGCAGGCATCGGCCGGCCAAAATGATAGCCCTGCACCTCGTCGCAGCCTTCGGCCCGCAGGCGTTCCACGTGATCCTCGGTCTCCACCCCCTCCGCCAGCACCGTTAAATCGAGACTATGTCCAAGGGTAATGATCGCCCGCACGATCGCCGCATCATTGGGATCGGTGATCAGGTTGCGAATGAAGCTCTGGTCGATCTTGAGTCGCGTGATCGGCAGCTGCTTCACGTAGCTAAGCGATGAATAGCCCGTCCCAAAATCGTCGATCGAGACCTGAACGCCGAGGTTGAGCAGCTGACGCAGGTCTTCCACAACCGCCGGCAGGTCCTGCATGACGATGCTTTCGGTCAGTTCGAGATCAAGCCTGCGGGCGTCGAGATGGCTGTCGGCCAGCGCACGGGCGACGAGCAGCGGCACGGTGCGGTTGCGGAACTGGACCGGGGACATGTTGACGCTGACGCCCGGCGGTTCGGTGCAGAACGCACCCCAACTCCTGGCCTCGCGGCAGGCTTCATGGAGCACCCATTCGGTCATGGGAACGATGAGCCCGTTTTCCTCTGCGCGCGCCAGGAAAACGCCCGGCGCGACGATGCC
>CAISZN010000229.1 GCA_903889985.1 uncultured Hyphomicrobiales bacterium
CGGCCTGATCATCGGCTGAAAAGGGCACCTGCTGCTGTTGCAGGAAGGCGGCACCTGCCGAGGCGCGTCGAGTGGCTGGCAGCGATCCCAGATGCTGCAGCAGGGCATGGACGAGGATTCCGCGTTCTCGTGCGGTGGCGCCGAATCCCGTCTCGCTTGCCTCTTCGAGCCGCGAAGGCCGCAGAACGGCCCGGGTGATCGCCTCACGCGGTGCGGGCGCCGTGAGCCAGCCGGGCAGGACCTCCGCTGCGGCGGGGGCAGGGGCTACAACCTGTGCCTTTCCTGATTCGGGATAGTCGAGGTGGCGCAGGCGGCGGATGCGCGGGTCGCCTTCCCGCACGGCTGGCACCTCTTCCATCAAAGGTCCGAGGCTGCGCTCGACCATGTCGTACCAGCACTGGTCCGAACGCTTCTGCTTGCCCGCAAAGCCCATGACATAGAGCCGCTCCTGCGCACGGGTCAGGGCGACATAGAGCAGGCGGCGGTATTCGTCAGCGGCGGCCTCCCGGCGGGCCTCGCGCGCCTGGGCGACCGCGGCACAATCTTCCTTGGCACAGGGGCTCCAGCAGATTGCAGGCCCTGATCCTGCCTCGAGGGCGAATAATTTCGGGTCGTGCTGCCCGCTTGGCGCGCCGCAGGTGTCAGGCAGCATCACGATCTTGGCTTCGAGGCCCTTCGAGGCATGGACCGTCATCACGCGCACGGCTTCGCCCGCGGCTTCCATGTCTCGCTTGACGCTGACGTCAGCGCCCTCGAGCACGGTCAGGAAGCCATGCAGGCTCGGTGCCTCGCTGCGGTCATGCTGCAAGGCGAGCTTGAGGAATTCGTCCACCGCATCGCCCGCCTCCGGCCCGAGCCGGGCCAGCAGGCGGTTGCGTCCTCCTCCGGCGCCCAGCAGCCGGGCAAAGAACCGGAAGGGCGACAGCTGGCGCACATCGCGCTGCCAGAGCGACAGCTTTTCACGGGCTGCCTGATGTTCCGGGTTGTCGGAGCGGCCGAGCGCATCGAAGAGCGAGCCCTTGCGGTGCGGGGCGAGTGCCAGAAGGTCGTTATCGTCGAGCCCGATGAGGGGAGACTTCAGGACGCAGGCCGTGGTGAAATCGTCCTGTGGCAGCAGCGCGGCACGACCCGCCGCCATCAGGTCCATGATGGCGATGTGCTGGGTGAGCTGGAGGCGGTCAGCGCCCGCCACGGGCACCAGTTCGTCCTTCAGGGCGCGGATGACAGCCTCAAAGAAGGGGCCGCGCCGGCGCACCAGAATGAGGATGTCCCCCGCATTGATCGGTCGTGGCTCGAAGGTCCTGGCATCCTGCACGCGCTCGCGACTGCCGGGGCGCAGCCAGCCAGCGATCATCCGGGCGATTCGCGTCGCTACCTTGACCGGCGGATCTTCCTTGTTCTGCATGTCGAGGGGCAGGCGCCAGTCACGCACGTCCTGCTCGGCTTCCGGCTCGACCACGTCCCACAGCTCGACGAGGCTTGGCACATTCTTCCGGATCGCCTCGTGGACGGGTTTCACCGGATCCGAGGACAGGCCGCGATGATGCTCGGGGGACTCGAAGACCTGGTCGACCGCCTTCAGGACGCCTTCTGCCGAGCGGAAGGAGGTCTTCAGTTCCACAAAGGCGAAGTGCGAGTCCGGATCGGGGATCTGCTTGCGGACCTCTTTCTGCGCCTCATGGAAGAGCCGCGGATCAGCACCCTGAAACGAATAGATCGACTGCTTCTCGTCGCCCACGGCGAAGAAGGTGCGTCCCTGCGGACGGCGGCCCTCGCCTGCAAAAAACTCGTCCGCCAGCGCCCGCAGGATTTTCCACTGGGGCTGGGAGGTGTCCTGCGCCTCGTCGACGAGAATATGGTCGATGCCCGCATCGAGCTTGTAGAGCACCCAAGAGGCATTGGACTTCGTCACGAGGTCGCTGGTGCGCTGGATGAGATCGTCGAAGTCGAGCGCGCCGCGTGCGTCTTTCAATCGGGCGTAGCTGAGCGATATCCGCGCCAGGAAAAGCGCCAGTGCCGTGGAGCGTTCGACGGTAATGGCAGCGCGTTGCTTGTCGCGCAGGTCGATGAGGCGCTGCTGTTCGTCCAGAAGGCGCGGCAACATCGATGGATCGAGCGTCTGGATCGCCTTGGTGACGATGGGTCGCTTCTCGGTCCCGCGGGGATCGCCATCCTGAGTGAAGAGGATGGACAGATAGATCTCAACCTGTCCCGCGGGGTCCTCAATCGACAAGGCCTTGCGGAAGGCCTCCGCCAGCTTCACGTCATTGGCTGAGCCCTTTGCGAGCACATTGGCAAGATCAGCCCAGTCTGATTTCTGGATGCCGTCTTCAAGAATCTGGCGTTCGACTTCCTTTAAGTCTTCGCCATCCCGCAAACGCAGCGCAGCCTGAAGGCGTTTCGTCACCTTCGCAGCCAGGTCCTCGTCGCTGACCGCGTGCGGCAAGCGGTGACGATGCTGCAGCGCGCCGCGAACCAGCTCTTCGAAGGAGTCCGCGGTCGTCTGTGCTGACAGCAGCGCCAGTGCGTGCCCGATGGCGCTGTCCGGCTCGCGACCCGCCTCGCTCAAGGCCAGGAGGCGCGCGGTGCTGAGCAGCTCGGCCTGCTCGTCTTCCTCGATGACACGGAATTGCGCACCAACATCCGCCTCGAAGGGGAAGAGATGCAGCAGGCGTTCGCAGAAGGCATGGATGGTCTGGATCTTCAGGCCGCCCGGCGTCTCCACCGTGCGCGCGAAAAGGCGCCGGGCGAAAGGCAGGTCGATCTGTGCCTCTGGATGGCCAGTATCGAGGATCTCCTTGCGCAGGGTCTCGTCATTTGCGGTCGTCCATGCGGAGAGGGTCTTGAAGACACGCACGGACATGTTGGCTGCCGCCGCCTTCGTATAGGTCAGGCAGAGGATCTTGGCGGGCGGCACGCCCTGCAGCAGCAGGCGGATGACGCGCTGTGTGAGCACATGGGTCTTGCCAGAACCCGCATTGGCGGACACCCACGCGGTCAGGCGCGGATCGGAAGCGCGTTGCTGCGCATTGGTCGTGTCGGCAGGGACCTCCCAGGGCAGTGCCATGTCAGGCCTCTCCCACCATGGAAGACCATTCCTTCACGCGGGCGAGATGGTCATAGCGCCCGTAGCGGCTGACGAACTGCGGATAGGGGCGTGACACATAGGCCATGTCCTCGTAGCGGAACTGCTCGATGATCAGCTGCAGGCCCGCGAACTGCTCGCTCACCAGCTCGCCCAGCTGCTTTTCCTTCGTTTCAACGAGGCTCGAGCTCAATCCATCATCGCCACCCAGCTTCACATAGACCGCCTGTCGCACGGGAAGATCCGGCACATCCGGAAAGGCGCCCTTCTGGAGCATGGCCGATTCCAGCACGAGCTGCGGCGCGAAGCCCGCGCCGATTTCCTTCTTCGTGGGCACGCGTCCGCTCTTGAAGTCGAGCACACTCAGCGTCCCGTCGCGATGCACTTCGATGCGGTCCGCTTCGGCGGTGAGGGTGAAACCGGATCCATCGAGGAGTGTCAGCTTGAGCGCCCCCTTGTGCTCGAGGAACAGCTGCCGGATGTCCGGGCGACGAGCTGTTTCCCAGCGCACATATTCGGTGAGCTGGGTGATGATGCGCGGCCAGTTGAAGGCGGCGAAATCGGGTGCCGTCAGGAATTCCGAAAAGGCCTCGCGCGCCATGTTGAGCAACATCGCTGTGGCGTCACCCGACATGGCGGCGGCTGGCAGTCCATTGGAGAATTGCGACAGAAGGCCATGCAGGATGATGCCCGATTCGCGGATGCCGGCTTCCGGCCCGACCGGATCAAGCGGCTTCAATCGCAGGATCGATTCCGCATAGATCGAATAGGGGTCGCGCCGCAGCGTTTCGATGCGTGTCACGCTCAAGCGCTGGGGCCGCTCTGCCAGAGGCGGTTTTGGCTGCGGGCGTTCTCCACCGCGCGGAAGCGGAACAGGCCGTTGCTGATCAAGCTGGCGTGCGAGATCAAGATATCTCGCTCCTCGCGCAATGACCGGCTGCCATGCGGGGCCCGCCAGCGCATCCATGCGTTGCAGCAGGCGCGAGGGCACGGTGGGCGCTCCACCGCGCTTGTTGGCGCGCGAGATGATCACATCCCCATGGCCAAGGGCCTGCACGAAGTCATGGGCGGTCTGGCCGATGCGCCGCTCCGGCGAGGTGAGCCCCAGCTGCGCACGCATGGGCCGATTGAGAAAGGCATCGGTCTGGCTCTGCGGCGGCCAGATTGTTTCGTCCAGCCCGCCGAGCAGCACCCGGTCGGCGCGGATGAGACGGGCTTCGAGCAGACCGAGGATCTGGAGGCGGGGATGGGCAGGGCGCACCTGCCGGACCACCTCATCCTGCAGCGCCTGTTCGAACAGGACCGTGTAGTCGTAGGCTGAGAGCGGCAGGTTCTGGGCTGCTTCCCCTGACCAGCCCTCGAAGAGGGCCGAGATCAGATGGGCTTCCGGCCGCGCCGTCACGTCGTCCGCATCCGTCAGTGCATGCAGTGCGCGACGATGGGCGGCAACCCGTTCCGGCAGGCTGGCGCGATCAGAAAGTTCGCGCAGGGGAGCGAGCGCCACATCGAGCGCACCCAGATGCGCCTCGATTGCATCCCAGTCCGCATCGCTGATGTTTTTGCGCAGCAAATGGGAATCGCGCAGCTGCGATGTTGCCCGCGCCGACTTTGCGAGATCCTGCGCGCGTTCGCAGCCGGGCAAGAGCGCGCGCGCGAGTCCGATCTCAATGAGTTGCGCCAGTCGGCCCGCTTCTTCACGGGCAAGGCCAAGGCGCAGGGCAGGATGCGCAACCACATTCAGCAGGTCGGTCGCCTTGATCGGGCTCGATGCGAGGTCGAGCATCAGCCGCCCAAGGCTGCCAAGCGGTGTGAGGCGCAGGGGCTCGCCGGCGGAATCGTCCACTTCCACGCCCCAGCGCGCGAGGTCCGCGCGCACGCGCATGGCAAGGCCACGATCGGGCGTGATGAGCACGGCTGTATGATTTGGGTCTTCGAGCACTTCGCGCATGGCAATGGCCAGCGCCAGGGCTTCCTCCCGTTCATCCTCGGCGATGACGAGACTGAGGCCGGAGAGACCCAATTCAAGCGCACTCTCATCGCGTTGGGCGCGCAGCTCTGCCCAGATATCTGTGGCATCCGCAGGCCGCAGCGCCTGCGCGATGAAGTCTTCGCGCGCTGCTAGGGCGTGTTCCGACGGGCCCAGATCGACCACATCGGTGCGTTCGATCTGGAGTTCCTGCAGCAGGCGATGGAGGGCTGCCTGCGGATGACCGGCAGATGGCTCGATCCGCCGGGTGCTATCGCCGGCGATCAGTTTCCATGCCATTTCATCAAGCTGGAGGTCGAGGCCCGGCAACACGACGGCCCCACGCGGCGAGCGCGCAAGTGCCCCCAGCAGGCGCGCGGTTGCCTTGTTCGTGCCCGTTGAACCGATGGCGATGACAGGGCCGCCCGTCTCCGCGCCCAGCCGCGCGATCTGTGCGTCGATGATGAGGCGCTGGCGCGCCACACGGTCGATGAGCCCGGTGGCAGCGAGATAGCTGCTCCACTGGTTCGGCGCGATCCGCAGAAAGCCCAGCGTGAGTTTCCAGTAGTCGTCGAATTCTTCCGGCGTGACGCTGGCGAGCCTGTCCCAGGGCACGCCCTCGATCTCCATTTCGTCGATGATGGCGGCGAGGTCACCGGCCAGCCGCCAGGCATGGGCGGGCGCGGCGGAAATGAGCTCGCCGACATCACGCGCCATCTCGCTGCTGCTGGTGCGATGCTCCACACTGGCCCAGCGCATGATGAAGCGCATGAGCACGAGCCGGCGTTCGGTGACCGAGACTGCAGGCGGCAGCAGAAGGCCCGCTCCTGCCTCATCCTCTTCCGGTGCATAATCATCGGGACTGCCGAGCTGGCCGAAGGTGCGGATGCGCGGGAGCACGATGGCTGACCCTTCGCGCCTCTGACTCAGGACGTCGCGCAGGGCTTGCGCCGCACGCTGGGTCGGGACGAGGATTGTCGCGGAGGCGAGAGAAAGCGGATCATCGTGATCTGGAAAGCCGTCGATGATCGCGCCTTCGTGCAGCGCCTCGACGAAACGCGTCAGGAAGGGCTGGCCCGGCGGGATCGTGAAGACATTGACGCGCCGGGGCGCCATCACAGGGTAGACCGCTTGATGGCGTCTTCTGCCTCTGCGATGGCCTGCGGCGTGCCCACGTGCAGCCATAGCCCTTCCAGGCGCACCCCAAAGAGGCGCTTCTTCTTGGCTGCTTCGAAGAAGTAGGGCGCCAGACCGAAGACCTCGCGCGGATCCTGCGCGAAGCTCTCGCCCTTGATGATGCCCACGCCCGAATAGACGAAGGGGGCGACTTCGGTTTCCACGCGCTTGGTCAGGCGGCCTTCCGAATCCATCTGGAAATCTCCCTTCCAGTCGACGCCGACGCTCGCGGTCGTACTGGCCTGAAGCAGAACCGCATCCATCCTGTCAGGGTTCCACGCCAGTGCAAGCCGCTGCAGGTTTGAGGTTGGACCCTCGACCCAGAAGGCATCCGTATTGACCACGAGAAAGGGCTCGCTGCCCAGATGGGGCATGGCCTTCTTGATACCGCCGCCCTGGTCGAGCAGCAGGTCGCGTTCGTCCGAGAGAATGATGCGCGGCGAGCTGCGGCCCTTCACATGGGCTTCGATCTGGTCGCCGAGATAATGCAGGTTGACGACGGCCGTCTCCACCCCCTCTGCGGCCAGTCGGTCGAGTACATGGTCGAGCAGGGTCAGGCCCGCAACCTTCACCAGCGGCTTTGGCAGCTTTTCGGTGATCGGCAGCATCCGCGTTCCACGCCCGGCGGCGAAGACCATGGCGGTGCGGGGAAGGAGAGCACTCATCGATCGAATATCCCTGAGTCGGTTCAGGCTCCCGCGAGATGCGGCAGATAGGTGGCGAACCAGGCGCGCAGGTCGGCCAGCGCCGGATGGGCCAGGTCCTTCGACAGATAGGCTTCGACACGGGGCAGATGGTCCATGTATTGCGGCTTGCCGTCGCGCTTGTTGAGCCGCACGAAGATGCCCAGAATCTTCGTCGCTCTCTGCGCGCCAAGCACCGCATAGGCCCGCGCGAAGGCCACCATGTCGAAGCTGGGATCGAGGTCCCGACGCTTGCGTGCATAGTGGGTCAGAAGCCTCAGTTCGAGGTCATCGGCGACGGTAACGCGCGCATCCTGCAGCAGCGAGGCCACGTCATAGGCGGGATGACCCAGCACGCAGTCCTGGAAGTCGATGATGCCGATCCGGCGCAGCTCATCGCGCTCCGGCAGCCAGATCAGGTTGGGTGAATGATAGTCGCGCAGCGCCCAAGTCTGCGGCTCGGCCATGAGAGGTTCAAGTGCCTGTCGCCAGAGATTGATGAACTGCACCCGCGCCCCAGACGACATGCCGTCCGCGCCACAGTGGGACAGATACCAGTCGAGCAGAAGCTCCACCTCGATCAGCAGGGCTTCGAGGTCATAGGCAGGGATCGCGTAAGGCGCGTCGCCTTCGATTTCCAGGATGGCTGGCAGTTCGCGCCCATGCAGGGCGGCGAGCGCGGCGGCTGCCTCCCCATAGCGCTCGGGGATCGGGCCATTCTCATCGACCACAAGACCGTCGCCAAGATCTTCCAGGACGGCGAGCCCGTTCTCGAAGTCATAGGCATAGATTTGCGGGGCGGAGAATCCCTGTGCCACGAGTCCGAAGTCGATATGCACGAAGGCGCGGATATCCTCGGCCAGCTTTGCGATGGCCGAATAGGGGCGCCCATAGCGGATCGGGGGGCCATCGGGTCGGCGCGGCGAAATCATCAGGATGGCGCGGCTGCCATCTGGATTGAGCAGGCGTTCATAGGCGCGCGTCGAGGCATCGCCCAGCATGAAGCTGCGCTGCGCATCGCTCCAGCCGGAGCGTTCGAGAATGTCGTGAATGGCTCTTGCCCGCGTGATGCGTGGCGCAAAATCACCGGAAGCTGTCAGGACCGCACGACGCGACTCGGCTCCATCAGGGGAGAGTTCGAGGGCGACATCGAGGCGGTCCAGAGGCAGTTGCGTGCCGGCGCGATCCGCCCATTCGACGAGCAGCAGAGCGCCTTCCGCCGCTTCGTCCCAGCCAAGTTCCACCAGCTCATCCGGGCTCTTGATGCGGTAAAGGTCTGCATGGACGACGGGGAAGGCTGGCGTGGAATAGATCTGCATGAGGGTGAAGGTCGGGCTCGGGACTTCGAGCTGCGCCTCGCCCGTGAGATGGCGGATCAGCGCACGGGCAAAGCTCGTCTTGCCGGAACCCAGATCGCCCGACAGCGTGACGAGGTCTCCCGCCCGAAGCGTGAGCGCTATCTCGCGCGCGAGATGAGCTGTCGCAACCTCGTTGTCGAGATCAATCTGCCAGACGGTATGCGGAATCGGATCGGCCATGAAAAAATCCCGTCAGGCCACGTCTGTGATGGCGGCAGGCTTCGCTTCCGGGCCCGGGAAGATACAGGTGACGCTGGTGCCTTCCCCGGGGGCGGATTCGATGTGCACCTGTCCGCCATGCAACTCGACCAGCGCGCGCACGATTGACAGGCCAAGCCCGACGCCGCGATGACGCGAGCCCACCGTATGGGTCTCGAACCGGTCGAACACCCTGTCGAGCACTTCCGGCGGAATACCGCGGCCCTGATCGGTCACCTTGAAGATGACGTCAGCATCCCGGCGGAAGGCCGCGATGCTGACCGTCTGCCCCGGTGAGGAGAAGCCGATCGCGTTGGAGAGCAGGTTGAAGAGAACCTGCCGCACACGCTTGGCATCGGCGCGGAAACTGCCGATGCCGTCCAGGGCCAGCACATTGAGATGAACGCCGTTCTCCGTCAGCCTGTCCTGCAGACCTTCCGAGGCGGCGGTAATGGCCTGGCGCACGTCGACTTCGCCCGGCGTCAGTTCCATGGCGCCGGCGTCGATGGTGGCAAGATCCAGAATATCGTTGATGATGGCGAGCAGGGCCGCCGAGGACTTCATGACATAGCCCGTATATTCGAGCTGCTTGTCATTGAGCTTGCCGACCGTGCCATCCGCCAGCAGCTGGATGAAGCCGATGATGTTGGTCAGCGGCGAGCGCAGCTCGTAGGAGACGTGGTGCACGAAGTCGTTGCGCAGCTTCTCCGCCTCCATGAGCGCCTGGTTACGGTCGGTCAGGGCGCGCTCGACATTCACCGTGGCGGTGACATCGGAGAAGGTGAGCAGGGTGCCGCCATCGGGCAGGGGTGCAGCCATGCTGTCGAGGGTTGATCCGTCACGACGTACCATGCGGCGTGTCATGATCTCGCGCTTGTCGAGCAGGCCCGTGACGATGGAGCGGAATTCGCGCCAGGCGCTGACATCCACCTGCTGGTCGGCGCAGCAACGGGCGATCTCGTCGATATGCAGCTTCTGCTCCTGCACATCCGGGGGCAGGTTCCAGAGATCGACAAAGGCCGGGTTGGCCAGTTTCAGGCGGCCGTCGGTGCCAAACACCGCGACGCCTTCCTTGAGCGAGTCGAGGGTTTCCGACTGGACGCGCGAGAGCGAGTTGAATCGCGATTCGAGATGATAGCGCTCGGTCACATCATCAAAGAGATAGGTGACGCCACCCTGCGGATTGGGATTGATGACGACGCGCAGGGTCCGGCTGTCCGGCAGATACCAGACCTGTTCCACCGTTTCGACGGACTGGTAGGCGGCGAGCAGACTGCCCTTCCAGCTGCGGAAATCCGCCTGTTCGGGCAGCCTGTGAGAGGCGCGCAACCGGTCGAGGATTTCTGAATCCGTCGGCCGCTGGTCGAGGAAAGCCGTATCGAACTGCCAGAGCTGGCGATAGGCCGCGTTGTGGAAGACGAGGCGCTTTGAACGATCGAAAATGGCGACCGCCGTCGCGAGTTGGTCGAGGGTGCGCGAATGCGCCTCCATCTGACGCCCGAGATCGGCGCGCACCTCTTCGAGCTCGGACAGGTCCGTGGCCTGTCCGACGGACCCGATGGTGGCGGGCAGATCGATCACCTCGAACTTGCGACGCTCGCCGGCAAAGACCGCATGCACGCGCTCGCGATAGGTCCTGCTTTTTGCGCGCTCGGCCTGCGCGCCCTCGCGGGCCTGCTTGTCGAGGAGTTCAACGCCGCGCATGACCGCATCACGCCCGTCGACGGCTTCCACCGCGCGCGCATAGGCGGCATTGGCCCAGAATAGCCGCCCATCCATGTCGCGCATCCAGGCGGGTGCGGGAACGGCATCGAGCAACGTGCGAAGGGAGTCGAGTTCCGTCAGGACTTCCGTGTGCCGGTCGCGCAGGCGGGTGAGTTCAAGCCGGTCGCCGGAGACGTCGCGAATGCGCAGCACGGCGCGTCCGCTGACGGCACGTCCTTCGGCTTCAAGATGGCGGCCCGAGAGGCTTGTCAGATGCAGGCGGAACCCCTCGCCGCGCTGGCGCAGGCGCTCGACATAATGCTCGAATTCCTGTGCCAGATTGGCCGGCAGCCAGGAGCCGAAGCCAAGAACGCGACGGCCCACGGACGTATCCGTGACAATGGACAGATCACCCTCGATGTCGGGCTCACCGGTGGCGGAGTTCCAGGCGATGACAATCTGCGGCTCTGCGGAGAGGAAGACCTGCGCCCGATCGAGGGACGCGCGGGTCTGGGTCAGGTCACCAACGAGTTCTGATTCGCGCTGCAGCCAGCGCTTGCGGCCGGTGAGATGCAGCAGGGACGTGATGGTCGAGATCAGGACCAGCGCGACGACGAAGGAAATGCCAATGAGGCCCTGCGTATCGGCAACCTGGATCAGGGGAAGTGTCGTATCGGCGGCAAATGACTGGGTGCTCGCGGTCCAGAAGGCTCCGAGCGCCACGCCGCCCATCAGGCGTCGGGTCAGGCCGGTCAGCGTGCATAGCAGATGAGGCCATCGCTCCCTCACGCCTTGCCAACCCATCATCATGCAACCTCATCCCGGTTCCGATTCGCGCTTGAGCCCCCGGAAATCAGGGATTTCGCCGCTGCGCCATCACGAATCAGGTCACTTTAGCCCTACGCTCCTTGCCTGAGAATGTAGTTAACGGAATGAAAAAGGCCTCCGCCCATGATGGGTGGAGGCCTGTGGGTTACTTAGGCTGCAGCTGGACTCAGTAACGGTAGTGGTCCGGCTTGAAGGGACCCTGCTGCGGCAGGCCCAGATAGGTCGATTGCTCATCGGTGAGCTTGGTGAGCTTCACGCCGATCTTGTCGAGATGCAGCGCGGCCACCTTCTCGTCGAGATGCTTGGGCAGCGTATAGACCTTCTTCTCGTACTGGCCCTGCTTCGTCCAGAGTTCGAGCTGGGCGAGCGTCTGGTTGGTGAAGGAAGCCGACATGACGAAGGAGGGATGGCCCGTCGCATTGCCGAGGTTCACCAGGCGGCCTTCCGACAGCAGGATGATGCGCTTGCCATCGGCGAACTCGATTTCGTCGACCTGCGGCTTCACATTGCTCCACTTGAAGTTGCGCAGGCCTGCGACCTGGATCTCCGAGTCGAAGTGGCCGATGTTGCAGACGATGGCGCGGTCCTTCATGGCGCGCATGTGGTCGACGGTGATGACGTCCACGTTGCCGGTCGCCGTGACGAAGATGTCGGCGCGCGGGGCGGCCTCTTCCATCGTCGTGACTTCATAGCCTTCCATCGCGGCCTGAAGCGCGCAGATCGGATCGATTTCGGAGACGATCACGCGGCAGCCCGCATTGCGCAGCGAAGCAGCAGACCCCTTGCCCACGTCGCCGAAGCCCGCGACCATGGCGACCTTGCCGGCCATCATGACGTCGGTGCCGCGACGGATGCCGTCGACCAGCGATTCCTTGCAGCCATAGAGGTTGTCGAACTTCGACTTGGTGACGGAGTCATTGACGTTGATGGCAGGCCACAGGAGCTTGCCTTCCTTCTCCATCACGTAGAGGCGATGCACACCCGTGGTGGTCTCTTCCGAGACACCCTTGATGGCGAGGCCGTTGCGGCCATACCAGCCCGGGTTCGACTTCAGGCGCTTCTTGATGGCTGCGAAGAGGATTTCCTCTTCCTCGTTGCTCGCCTTTTCGAGGAAGGCGACATCGCCGGCTTCCGCGCGCATGCCCAGGTGGATCAGCATGGTGGCATCGCCACCATCGTCGAGGATCATGTTGGGCGTGCCGCCATCGGCCCATTCGAAGATCTTGTGGGTGTAGTCCCAATAGTCCTCGAGGCTCTCGCCCTTGATGGCGAAGACCGGCGTCCCGGCAGCTGCGATGGCGGCAGCAGCATGGTCCTGGGTCGAATAGATGTTGCACGAGGCCCAGCGGACGTCGGCGCCGAGCGCCTTGAGCGTCTCGATGAGAACCGCCGTCTGGATGGTCATGTGCAGGGAGCCGGCAATGCGCGCGCCCTTGAGCGGCTGAGCGGCACCGAATTCGGCGCGGGTTGCCATGAGGCCCGGCATTTCGGTCTCGGCGATCTCGATTTCCTTGCGGCCCCAGCCGGCAAGCTTGATGTCGGCGACGACGTAGTCATTGAAATGGGTGGTCATGTCGGCCCTGAGGTTTGGACGGAAGGTGAGCCTCTATAGCAAGCCCGGCGAACCGGGACAATAAAGATATAAGGAAATCTTTATGTCATTTTTGGTGTGGTTAGCAGGAGTGAAAGGCGGCGTTGACGCCTGCCGTCTCCGCGTCATGATCGGGTCTTGAGCGGAGGCCCTCGTGCAGATCGAATTTCCCATCCTGGCCTGCGACGTTGGCGGCACCAATGTCCGCTCATGCCTCGTGCACGCCCCCGGGTCAGCACCGCTCGCCTTGAAGCCAGTCAAAACGGCAGACTTTCCCGGACTGGCTGAGGCCATGGAAGCGGTCCTGCCGGGCAGCGGCCCGCGGCCGGCCACGGCCATGGTCTGCGCTGCCGGTCCGGTCGAAGGCCGCCACCTCCAACTCACCAATGCCGCATGGCGGATTGACGGGCCGGAGGTTGCGGGCCACCTTGGCCTGAAACAAGGCTTCCTTTTCAATGACTTCGAAGCTCAGGCCCTGTCCCTGCCGGCGCTTAAAAGCGACTGGTGTCGTCCGATCGGAAGGGTGGCAGCAAGCCAGGGCACACGACTGATTCATGGTCCGGGGACCGGATTGGGCACAGCAGCCCTGATGGAAGTGACAGGCCGCTGGTGCCCGGTCGCCAGCGAGGCGGCCCATTCCGATTTCGCGGCCGTGACCCTGGAGGAACAGCGGATCTGGCCCTTCGTCGAGCCCGTTCATGGGCGCATCACGCCCGAGTGCCTGATTTCCGGTCCGGGGCTGAGGCGCCTGCATCGTGCCCGGCTTGCCGCAGACGGCCAGCCAAGGCCCGAGGCTGACGGCGCTGCCATCGTTCAGGCCGCGCTGACCGATCCTGATTCGCAGGAGGCACAAACCGTGCGCATGTTCTGGCGCCTGGTGGCCCGCTTTGCCGGGGACATGGCCCTCGCCTTTCTGGCCAAGGGAGGGGTCACGCTGGCCGGTGGTATCCTGCCGCGCATCCTGCCTCTGCTGGACGAAGATGCCTTTCGATCAGCCTTTGAAGACAAGGCGCCCTATGCCGCGCTTGCCAGTCGGATCCCGGTCAGTGTTCTCACGCAGCCCGATACAGTGCTGGCCGGAATGGCTGCCGTCGCAGCGTCGCCGGCTCGTTATCTCGTTGATTTCGAGGGACGGGCCTGGGTCTAGGCCGCGTGGCTCGTCGGCGCCTGGGTCAGCATCAGATACAGGGCAGCCGGATCCTTTGTGGCCCGCAGCCTTGCCGTGAAG